>CAZAGN010000026.1:0-17701 GCA_964484905.1 uncultured bacterium
CTAAGCACTTACACAGCTCTCTAGTCGCTACGCTTCATCAGTTTCTTGTAAAATGCGGTGCTGAAGTCCGGCGGCTCATTGCGTTGAATCTGAGTCACCACATCAATCAAATAATCAATAAACTCAAAATTTGAGAGCGACATTTCGTAGGTCAGCTCTGCATCTAAAGCAAACTGAACCCGACACAAGGTCAAATCAGATGGCAAGGGTGAGATTGGCCAACTGGCGACAAAGGCAATCGGATCTTCGTCTTCAACCTTGCGTTGCCCCTCAAGGCTTTTACGTTTATAGAGGCCCACAGCAAGGGGTAAGTAGGGTCGTCGCCCTGCCTGATAATAGGGGTTGTAGACGGCGACTTCGCCCGGACTTGCAGGTTCAATCGCCATCACTAACCCTCCTGGTTAACTGAATTCAACACGCTCTGTAGCGTTAAGTCCCGTAGCGTAAAAGGGCACCCCGCTGTCCCAGAATGAAGCCACGATCAGGTTGCGGAAAAGTCACGGTATAGAAATTGGCAGGTACGCCATCAAAGCTTTCCACCGATTCCCAGGTAACGCCGCCATCAGGACTGTGGATTAGCGTAGCACCGCCGCCAACAACCCAAACATTGTTTTCATCTTGAAACGTTACGTCCAGATAACCAAAGCTTGTGGCACGACCCGGACGCTGCACTTTATCCCACTCACCCGTACTCAAATCGTTGGTGAAGCTAATTTCAGCACCCCGACCCAAGCGCCAACCGCGACCCTCAGGGCCAAAGCCAATGTTTTGCAGACGGCGAGAAGTATCCCGAGGGAAAGGCTGCCACGTCCGATTCTCAGGCCTTAGTAAGGCGTAGAAATTACCGCGTGCCGACACTGACAAATAGCTGCCATCATCACTGCGATTGATGCTGCGCAACACACTGATGGCTTCATCAACCTTCGAGCTCCAGTTGCGTCCACTATCCTCGGTGACGTACACCGCACCGACATTCGTCACAAGCTCTGCTGAATTGGGCCCGAGTGCTGTAATCAGCATCGGTTCACCGGGAAGCTGAGCATTAAGGGGAATTTGCTGCCAGTTAGCACCTTCATCAGTGGTGTGCAACATCAGCTTGGGTTCACCAGCAATCCAACCTTCAGCCCCTTTAAACGAAATGGAGGTAAGATAGTAGTCGTCTTTGTCAGCCAGCAACGATTTGATATCCCAGGTGCGGCCACCGTCACGGGTTTCAATCAAGGTACCTTTGTCACCCACTAACCAACCGTGATCGGGATCAGTTTCTGTAAAGGCGACATCCAGGAGCGTTTTATCCGTTGGCAAATCGATCCGCTGCCATGGTGCATCTGCCATCCTCGGTAGGCCGGCTGCCATCAACAGCACCGCTACCACCAGCATTACTACCCTCGCCATCCCACGCATTCCGATCACCTCACCGTCACGTATTTGAACCACTGCTTAGACAATCATAAGCATCGCCAATCACAGAGAGATTAGCTTGTTTCAGTCACTCGCTGAGCTAAATTATCTTTTTGGGGTTCGCGAGCTGTAGACCCCAATAGTCGAGGCAGTAGCAATCCAGATCGAGCTTTGTAGCCTGCAAACTCAGGATAACGGGAGAGAGATTGATCTTTCTTTTTCATGTTGGGTATAAAAAGACCAGCCGTAAAAACTGCCAGAATCAAAAAAGGTAACCAATGTTGAACTAACACTGCAAACGATGTGTAAATTAAGATTTCTCCCAGGTAGTTAGTATTGCGAGATCTGGCAAAAAATCCTTCGGTAATCAGCCCGGAGTGGTACTTGAGGGTGTAGTGCTTTTGAGCATCACTAACGTAGTGAAGAAAAACGCCGATTATATTAAGTGAGATTGCTGCTGCTACCAGTGGTGTGGGCGGCTCTGTGCCACTGCTAATCAAAATGAACGGTGCAATCCAATAGAGTCCGATCAATATAAATCCAAATATTCCAGTTCCTACGGATACGTCTTGCTCCCATTGCTTGTCTGGATAGATATGGTTTTTGATTAGCCACAACAAACCATACGTACCATGCAGAGCAAGATAAACCCAAGCCCCCAAACTAAAATTTTGGTAAGCAAACATCAACGCCAGGACAAATGGAAATGTGAGCCCCTTGTGAAGATTAATAAAATGCTTGGCTTTCATGGCTACTACTCATTTTTAATGGCTTGAATCGATTGAATGCAATGCAGCCTATTTAGGGCTTGATTGGTACCGAGAATTTTCGATTTTTTGGCTATGCTTTACTGGCACCGCTCAGCCTTGCTAATTGAGAAAGTACAGACTCATGAAGAAGAAGAAGCCTAACCCTAAACCACTAAAAATCAAAACGTTTTTCTGGCCTGGTGTCAGGACGTTGACACCGACGCCATAGCCCAAATTTTCCTTGAAGCCTGAGGGTGTACCCGCAGGACCAATATCCTCAAAGCGATTTTTACCCGCACTGCACACAGGGCAATTCCAGTCATCTGGCAGCGCCTCAAAGGCGATGCCTGGCGGCACATCTGCCTGAGGTGCTCCCTTGACAGGCTCATAGGTATAACCACAGGAACGACACTCGTAGCGCGCCATTGTGCGTGGATCTGTGGCAACGGTAGTATCCTCGTCGTCAGCCAAATCGATCACGGGTGGCTCTTGTAGAGGTTGATCCCATACATTTAAATCGTCTGACATGGCTGAATGCCTTTGCAGTACACGTTTCGATTATGAGCCTTGGGGGTGGCATGAGTCTAGGGCTTGGGAAATAATAGGAATATGCCTTCGTGTGGCAAAGGGAATATCAATGCGCCAAATATCAATGCGCCGAATTGCATGTGTGCTGCTGTTGGGGAGTGCGAGTTCGCCAGCCATGAGCCAGACCCAGGTGATCCGGCGAGCGAATACAGCACGTACTCAGCTTGAGACGGCAGGTAGTGAACGCCTAGCACCCCTGGAAGCCTCCGAAATTCCAGCCGCAGCACCGGCTTTACCCAGTGTTGCCGTCCCCGCGACCCCTGCCGGCCCGCGAACCGTTGAGTCGGGTACGGCTGCACCCCGAACGATTGAATTTGCTGCCCCTAATCAGGGTTCGGAAAATCCCAACACGGTGGGGGTCTCACCGGAGGTTCTGGCTCGCTGGCATGTACGTAACAATCTTTGTAGTCAGCAATATTGGTCTCTCCAGGAGTTTCAGCTCCTATTTCCGGCTATTACACCCGAGATGATTCGTCAGGTTTGCGAGAGTTGAGGGGTGGCGGCACTGCCGTAGTTGCTCGACACGCTCAGCCAAACTCAGCGGTATTGGTAACCACCTGCTCTAAAACTCATGTGCTCTGGTCGTAGACATGGGTCAATAAGGAGGACATCTACGTGATTTTTCCCTCCAACCCCAGAAGGAGCCGAGGACTTAACAACTCATGAGGTTACAACTATGCTCCTAGGCGCGGTAGCGGCTCTGTGCTCGGCTGCCTTGTGGGCGGTAGGCTCGGTTATCTACACGGTGGCAGGGCGTAAAATTACGGCTCTTGAGCTGAATTTGATTAAAGGTGTGGCCGCGATCGCGATGTTGGTGGCCACACTTATACTGCTGCAACGACCCCTGCCCGCAGCATCCTGGGGAGTATGGGTGTATCTGCCCCTGAGTGGTATGGCGGGTATTGGTCTTTCGGATACCTTTTTGCTGGCGGGCTTTAAGCTTATTGGCCCTCGGCGGGTATTACTTATTAAAACTGTGACACCGCCCCTAACGGCGTTGGTGGCGATGCTGACTCTGGGCGAGTTTCTCGCACCCAGCAACTGGCTAGGCATTGTCTTGGTCGCGATCGGCGTGGCCTGGGTAATCACTGAGCGCACTGCCGCCGATCAACTCCCCCTAGTCGGGCGGGGTGTGGTCCTGAGTTTGCTTGCCGCCGCCGGTGAAGCCGTGGGGGCCTTGCTCGCCCGTTTGGCCTTTATCGAATCTGACATTGAGCCCCTTTGGGCGGCGCTCATTCGTTTGACCAGTGCTGTGCCAATTATTGTGATTTGGATGGCGCGGCAGCAGGGGCCGTTTTGGTATCCCCAGGCAAGTTGGCCTGAGCGGCGCTCGTTGTTAGGTTTAATGATTCTGGCGGCGATGGGATCGACTTACCTCGGGATCTGGTTGCAGCAGACAGCCTACAAGCTAGCTCCAGCCGGTATTGCCCAGGCGCTGACAGCGACTAGCCCTCTATTTATTCTGCCGCTCGTTGGGATTTTAGGTGAAACCGTGTCCCTGCGAGCGGTGTTGGGGGTTGTGGTCGCGATCGGTGGCATCGCCCTGCTGTTTCGCTAACACCCCCCCATTTCCTAGCACGGCGCAGGAGATTACTTACTTGGGTTGACAGCGTCCTTGAAGGGTTTGCCGGCCGTAAACACGGGTACCACGGTTGCAGGAATGGTCATCGGCTGATTCGTCTTCGGATTACGGCCTTCACGCTCCTTGCGTTCGCGGGGTTCAAAGGAACCAAAGCCAACAAAGGTAACCTTTTTCTGGCTCGCAACCGACTCCACAATGACATCCAGCATGGCTGTCACCACACTTTCGACATCTTTTTTAGCGATCTTGATACTTTTAGCGGTGAGCTCTTGAATCACTAGCTCCACAACATCGGCTTTATTCAAACCTTTATCACTCATAAAATCTCCTTCATTGCAGGCCCAAGGATTTTGGTAAGGCCAAATTTCAATGCTTTATTCTACAGCCAAGGCCCGCTCCACAACGCAAGCCGCAGGTGAATTTCAACGATCACTTTGCAATTATTTGCGAAAAAAGGTCAGTTTCTTGAGGGAAGCTAAGCATAAATGCTTATTTTCAGTGGATTAGTCTACTCAAGTAGGCTACAGCACTAGCGTTAGCCAGACATTAGTAGCCTGAAACACCCACGCGAACGCGCTTACAGTTTAGCGCTGACTATCGAAAAAGGCTTGCAAAACAGCCGTGGTAATGGGGCCAGCCAAGCTACTGCCACCCCCACCCGAATTTTCCAGGAAGGCAACGACTACCAGCTCAGGATTATCGTAGGGTCCGTAGGCGGTGAACCAGGCATGGGAGCGCCGGGGCGGATCTTCAGCTGTGCCACTTTTACCCGCAATCGCTGGGTACTCGGGAGGGAGAACCAAACCCGAGCCGGTGCCGTAGGTCAACACCTCGCGCAGGCCCTGCTGCAAAATTTCGATGGTGCCAGGGCTGAGGCCAATCCAGGTGCGGGGATGCGGTTCGGGTGGCATCACCAGGTGGGGTTGTACCCGCCAGCCACCGTTCGCCACAATGGCAGTCATGATGGCTACCTGCAAGGGTGTCGCCAGCATAAAGCCTTGGCCAATCGACATATTAACCGTATCGCCAGGATACCAATACTCATTAAGGTGAGTCAGCTTCCATGCTTCAGTAGGCACCAAGCCGCCAGACTCACCGCTGATCTCGAGCCCTGTCGGCTGGCCAATGCTAAACCGACGCGACCAGTCTCGGATGGGTTCCGCACCGGTACGCAGAGCGATCTGATAAAAGAAGGTATCGCTACTGAATGCCATCGCCCCTGTCCAGCCCAAGGCGCCAAAACCGGCCCGGTTCCAGTCCCAGAACAGGTGTCCTCCCACAGATGTGTAGGCGGCGGTCATCAAAACTGTGTCAAGGCCGAAGGCACCTGATTCAAGTCCTGCCGCTGTGGTGACAATTTTAAACGTGCTTGCCGGCGGAAAGGGGCGAATTCCCCGATTGAGGAAAGGAAACTCCAGGGCTTGCAGGGCATCCCATTGAGCCTGGGTGATCGCTGACGAAAAGATATTGGGATCAAAACGGGGATAGCTGGCCATGGCCCGGACAGCCCCATCACGGGGATCGATCGCGACGACAGCGCCTTGGCGTTCACCGAGGGCGGCCTCCGCTGCCTGCTGAAGCTCAAGATCGAGAGTCAGTGTCAGGGTTTGGCCGATCTGGGCGGGCTGCTCCCCCAAGACGCGAATCACTTCGCCACGGGCATCGACCTCGACTTGCTGCCCACCCCATTGCCCCCGCAGACGGTCTTCGTAGGCTTCTTCGACACCGACTCGACCAATAATGTCGCCAAGCCGGTAATCGGATGTCAGGGCTTCGGGGGGAATCTCGCCTGTGTAGCCCAGCACATGGGCCGCCGCATCGCCGTGGGGGTAGTAACGCACCGCTTCGGGCTGAACAATCACGCCGGGTAGCATCGTCTCTTCAAGGCGGGTAATGACTTCTGGTGTGGCATTACGAATAATCCGCACCGGAAAAGGCGAGTTGTAGCCCACCTGCTCGATCCGCATCGTAATGTCGGCGGCATTGAGCCCCGTTGACTGGGCTAGCTGTTGAATGACAGGCTGCCAGTCAGCTTGGGGTTGGGCTAAGGGCCAAAGAAAAATGCCATGGGAGAGCTGACTACCGGCGAGTAAGCGCCCCTGACGATCTAAAATGCGACCCCGCTCGGGAGGCTGGGGAATGATGCGTACGCGGTTATTGTCAGCTAGCTGGCGATTGTAGTTGCTATGCACAAGTTGCAACATCACAAGGCGACTGCCAAGGCCACCCCAGAGCAGCCCTGAGGCCAAAAGAGCCAGCATGGCGGCTTGGGAGCCTTTGCCGAGGGAACGGGCGGGCCGGCGCGGTGCCAGAGTCATAGCAGTTCAGGGTTAAGAAAACTGTGGGGAACTTCCCCCTGCCATTACTCTAGGCGAAGGCTTTACGCTTGGGCTAGGGGAGTAAAAGCATGCCATCGCCATAGGAGAAAAAGCGATAGCCCCGCTCAAGGGCTTCTTGATAGAGCGCTAGTACCCGCTCGCGGCCCATGAGGGCACTGACCAACATCAGTAGGGTGGATTGGGGTAGGTGGAAGTTGGTGATCAGGCCGTCAACCACCCGCCAACGATAGCCGGGGTAAATAAACAGCTCGCTTTTGCCGCTGTAGGGCGCTAATGCACCGGCTTGGGCAGCAGTTTCGAGGGAGCGAACAACCGTTGTACCGACAGCAATGATCCGCCCGCCCGCCGCTTGGGTCGCCCGGATCGTTTCGACGGTGGCGGCATTCACCTCCAGCCATTCGCTGTGCATCGCGTGCGCTGTAATCTCGGCGGCTTCGACAGGCCGGAAAGTGCCCAAGCCCACATGGAGCGTGATGTGAGCCAGGTTAATCCCCGCCGCTTTGAGGTTCGCCAGCAGTTGGGGTGTAAAGTGCAAGCCGGCCGTTGGCGCAGCAACTGCCCCCGGACGGTCAGCCCAAATCGTTTGATATTGGGTTTGGCTAGCGGCTGGATCCTGAGGCTTGTTGATGTAGGGCGGCAGGGGCATCTGGCCATACTGGTGCAGACACTGCCAAAAGTCGCGATCGCGAGGCCAGCTAAAGCGCAGGATACGACCCCCTGTTGCCGGGTCGCGATCGATAATTTCGGCCTGAAAACCCTCACCCAACTGAATCACACTGCCCATCTGCAGTCGTCGCCCTGGCTTGACCAAAGCCAGCCAGGTATCTAGTTGCTGCTGCTCGAGTAGCAGCACTTCAACGTGGGCACCGGTTGATTTGGTGCCATAAAGTCGAGCGGGGATCACACGTGTATCATTGACAACCAGAAGATCGCCGGAGCGTAAGTACTGAGGCAAAGCGTAGAAGAAACTGTGGTGTTGCGTAGTGCCCAATTCCACCCACAAACGTGCCTGATCGCGGGGTTCAACCGGGGTTTGGGCAATAGCTTCAGGCGGTAAGACATAGTCATAGGCGGCAGTCAGCAAATCGCGGGGATCATGGGACTGTGGGGCTGCAGGCACGGTTACCTCTCGATACAAAGGCTCGCACTATAATACAGTTCGCTACAAATCTCAGGAACCCAGAGGGAATGCGTTACATTGAATTTATTGAGCCCTTGATGCGCTGTTTGCATCATTTTTGAAGTATGCACTTTTGAAGTACATTTTAAAACCTTTGCTTTTGCTACTTGCATCATGCAGTTTGTCGATGAATTATTAAGGATTAAATTATGAATGTTGGAGATCGTGTAAGGGTGCGTGAATCAGTGGTTGTCTACCACCACCCCGAACATCGTAATGAACCCTTTGACCTGAAAGGAACTGAAGGTGAGCTGAAGGCGATTATCCGTGACTGGAATGGCCGCCCTGTCAGTGCCAACTTCCCTTTCCAAGTGCAATTTGACAAGCGTTTTCGGGCGCACCTGCAAGAGGCTGAAATCGAGGTGATTGAGTCGGCTGTAGCCCTGCACTAGGGCTGTCTGGCTTGCTTTGTTTAAAAGCAGTCTGAGCTGGTCTAACAGCTGCGGTAGCGTTTCTGCCAGCCAGCTCCTGCTGCCGTAAACCCTCTGTCAGCTTGACAGAGGGTTTACGACTGGGAATTTGAGACGGGGAAATGGCCTAGAGCTGTGGCGTCGGTTGGCGATCTTCACTCTGGACAATCTGCAAGCCACGCCCATCGCGCCGTAAACCTGTGGCGTAGAAAGTATAGGCACGGCCAGGTCGGACATCAAGATCAAAGGACTGCTGATCGCGACTGCCATTCGTTTGCAGAGCGATGCTGATAAAGCCAGGACTCACAGGTTGATAGTCGACAATATCGCCGAAGATGGTGCTGCTGGCTAAAGTCTGTTGGTTATTCAGCAACCAGTCAAGCTCGGTCGAATCAGGAATAGCATTGACGAGGCGAACTAGGGCCCGGGCAGCATCTGGCTGGGGTGTTTCACCCAACACAGCTAGGCGGATACCCGGCATTTCATCGAGTGCCATGACGGTAAAGGCGGGCGATCGCGACAGATCAGTCCACTCCGAGGCAATCACGACATCACGTTGGCCTAGTGCCAAGGTCAAAGCGACATCATACTGATTGGCGGGTAGATTAACGTATTCACTAACGCCGCCAAAGGCCACAGACTCCGGTGTTACACTGCCGCCCAGGGTCAAACCTAAATCTGGTGAGTAGGGTGCCAAATTAACCAAGCGCACCTGTACGGAACTCAGTCGCGTGTCCGGTAGGGCAGCTGAAGCGGGGGGTACGGCTGTACACCCTTGCTGTGCCAAAGACCCGAGTACCAAGGCGCCGACGCCCAAAAGCCGCCAATCAAGAGAAGTCATTGCTGTTTGCCTCACTCACACCGCACGCTTCGATTAGAAGCCCTCACATCTGTCATTTAAGCGCATTCACTGAGCCGTGGCTGTATGTTAGAAAAACTTGCTGGCGATTACCTGCAAACCCGCAGCAACCAATGAAAGCAACACAGCCCCAGCAACAGTAGAGTTAACCATGAGCCTAGTCCTGACCTTGGGCGATCCGGCGGGCATTGGCCCCGAGATTGTCCTCAAAGCCCTAGTCCATCACCCCGACCTGACAGTGGTGGGCGATCGCGAGGTTCTGCACGCCACCCATGCGCGTTTACGGGCGATGGGGCAGGTTGTACCCGAGCTCGATGCGGTGAAGCTGATTGACTGCGGCGTGGGTGGTGGCTTTGTTTGGGGTGAAGGCACTGCCGCGACCGGTGATGCGAGTTTTATTTACCTGTGTGAGGCGATTCGGCGCACCCAGGCCGGTGAGTTTCGGGGCATTGTCACCGCGCCGATCGCGAAATATGCCTGGCATGCCGCGGGTCATTACTATCCGGGTCAAACCGAGGTGCTAGCCGAGGCCGCTGACACAGGTGATTATGGCATGGTCTTTTTGGCACGCTCGCCCCATACGGGTTGGCCCCTGTGCGTGATGCTCGCAACAACCCATATTCCCCTGGCGCAAGTGCCGACGGTGCTGACACCCGCCCTAGTCGAACGCAAACTTTACCTGTTGCAACGCTTTGTTAGCCAAGACCTGGGTATCGATAGCCCCCAGATTACAGTCGCCGGTCTCAATCCTCACAGTGGCGAAAACGGCCAACTCGGTACCGAAGAGCGGGATTGGCTCAAGCCTTTGCTAGAGCGCTTGTCATTTACTAGGGGGCCAGTGCCACCCGATACCCTCTGGATCAAACCAGCTCAAGCCTGGTGGCACGATCCAGCCCAAGGCGCAACCGCCTACTTAGCGCTTTATCACGACCAGGGTTTGATTCCCGTCAAGATGCTGGCCTTCGATCAAGCTGTCAATACAACCATTGGCTTGCCCTTTTGTCGCACATCGCCGGATCACGGTACCGCCTTTGATATTGCCGGTCAGGGACTTGCCCAACCGCAAAGTCTCTTGGCCGCGATTGACTGGGCACTTACGTTGACCCGTTCAAACACAGCTTCAAAGCCAGACGCAACTACGACCAGTTACCAATCAGCGTGAAGGGTGCCCAAATCGCCGGATGACTGAACTCGGCAAAATCGGGGTTGCGAATTAGCTCAATTTGGGCCCGCCGCAGCGCCTCCGCTTTACTGATCGCCGGATCTTGGAGCTGATGGTAGAAGGCATCCATCAAGTACACCGTTGATTCGTCATTGACGTACCAGAGAGTGGCCAAGACACTGCGCACCCCCGCTCGGACGGCCGCACCCGCCATCCCCAAGGTCGAGCGATTATCACCTGCGGCGGTTTGGCAAGCACTGAGAATCAGGAGTTCGAGGGGTTGATCGCTCGGGCGCTGACGCAACAGTTGATCGAGTTGTTCGAGGGTGAGGTTGGCATCGTAGGCCAGCAAAAAGGTGCTTTCGGTGTTGACGCCAAACTTGCCGTGGGTAGCAAGGTGCAAGATAGGGTAGTCGGCGCTGCGCAGTTGCTCGCTGAGGGCCGCCACCGTAAAGTCTTCATCGAGGATGGCGGGGCCACCGAGGACGGATTGCACGGCTTCAGCTTCCTGGGGGACATTGGTAAGCGCGGCAAAGGGCTCGACCTCAAGGCTCAGACCCAGAAATAAACCTTCAAGGCTGCGTTGCTCACTGGCACGACTGGTCAGGCTGAGGCTGGGTGTAATCGCGATCGCGAAGCGTTCAATTAAAAAGTGCTGACCATCGTAGAGCGCCGCCATCGGAATTTGACGCAAAGCACCATCGTGAACAAACACGAGTGTATCGCTGCCATCAAGACTGGCCTCCAGTGGACGCATGAGGCTGTCGTACAGTTGACTGGCGAGAGAGCGATAGGCATTGGTGGCGCGATTTTCGAGTTGTAACCGCAAGGCTGTGGCCTGGTCTTCCAATTCACGACCGCTGACAGGAACCGTGAAGCGTTGGCGCTGGCCCTGGCTATTCTCCGTAATCAGGTACACCTGATCGGCCAAAATCACCGAATAGACAATCGTTGTCCCATCTCGGGGTGCCGGGGCCGCCTGCTGAGCCAGCTGATACTGGCCTTTGCGGTGAATGTAGGTTGCTACATACTGCTGACTGGCCTGGGCAAGGGCCTGGGCGACTTCAACGCAGTCATCGCCATAAAATTCTTGGAGTTCAGCCAGGCTTAGCAAATCGAGTACCGCCAGGGCTTCGTCCAGACTGGTGTCATCCGTCAGCAACAGACTCAGCAACTCCCGATAAATGGGCTCAATGCCATCCCGAAAATCAAACTGGAGGTTGCGGCTGGCGGCCAAAATACCGCCCCGAATTTGCTGCAAGGTCGCGATCGCCTGGCGGTAGGTCACTATTGCCCCCTGCCGGTCACCTTGTTGGTTTAGGAGGCGGGCGGCCTGCCATTGCCAGCGATAGAGACTGTCGGGCGCATTCTGAGCCGATAGTTGGGCTTGGCGTGTCCACTGCAGGGCTAGATCGTCGTTACCCAGTTGCTCATACATCCGACCCATACTGCCCTGAGCAAAGGAGCGAGCCCGCTGGTCGCCAAGACGGTCAGCACTGGCCAGCGCCGCCTGGAGCAACTCGAGTTGAGCCGCTTGATCGCTCAGGCCCAGAGCCAGGTTGATCAGGGTATAGACGCGGTCGCTACTGTCTGTCAGAGGCTGCAACAGCTCGGTGGCAAGCTGCTGATGCCGTTCGATGACTTGGGGATCTGGGGTGGCGGTTTGCTGCAGGCTGCGGTTGAGGTTCAAGAGAATTTGCGCTTGCAAAAGGGGGTTAGCTTGCCCGGTCGCGATCGCCTCGGCAAAGGCAGCTTGGGCTTGCTCGAGATCAGCCGTGGCAGCCGCACGGCGTTCAGCCTCGACGGTCAGATCGCCCTCAAGGCTGGCAATTTCAGCTTCAAACTGAGCCTGGGCTGCACGGTTGCTATGGGCATTGCCGAGGTTATTGAGCACGCTGGCACGCAAGGCCGGATCAGAATCAAGCCGAGCCAACCGTACGGCTTCACTGTAGGCGGTAATCGCCGCGTCTGGATTGGCCAAGCTCAGATAGGCATTGCCCAACACACCCATAGCTGCCGCATCCGGCAGTGTCACGACTTCGGTGCTAATTTGCGTAAACGCCGCCTGGTTGGTCAGGGTCGCGATCGCCCGCACGGGCTGCCCCAAATCGAGGTAGACTTCAGCCAAAGCGGTTCGAGCCGCCAGGGTATCATCCAGCGCCAGCGCTGCTTGCCACGCCTCAACCGCTGCATCGAGGCGGCCCGCTTGATGCAGGCTGAGGCCAAGGTGTTCATGCAGTTGCCGCTGCTGCTCAGGATTAGTTTCTGTGTCTAGGGCTGTTTGCCAAGCCCTAATCGCACCCGTCAAATCACCCGTTTGGTAGCGATCGCGACCGGCGGCCAAGCTCTCTGCCTGGACAGGCAGACCGATCAGTGCCAGGAGTGCCAACGCTAGCCACATACGCGCCCCTCGGGAATTCACTCCACGATAGCGCTGTGTGGCCCCGTTGACTGAGCCGCAGATCACAGGGAGCACCCAGTTTAACGTGCTGCCGTCTCTAGCAAAAGCTTACTGTGCTTAAGTCGATCCGGTACCGGAATGGGGTAATCGCCGGTAAAGCAAGCTGAGCAGAAGCTGCTGGGCTCACGCCCCGTCATCGCTAGCATCCCCTCCCAACTCAGATAGGCCAAACTATCAACACCAATATGTGCTGCAATTTCAGCGACGGAAAGACGCGAGGCAATGAGCTGATCTTGGTTGTCGGTATCGATGCCATAGAAACAGGGGTGGGTCACCGGCGGGCTGGAAATGCGCATGTGCACTTCTTTGGCACCGGCATCTCGTAGGGCTTTGACAATTTTGCGGCTGGTTGTACCGCGCACAATCGAATCATCGACAATCACAACCCGCTTACCGGCCAAAATATCGGGCAGGGGGTTTAGCTTCATGCGAATACCGCGCTCCCGCATCGCTTGGGTGGGCTGAATAAAGGTACGCCCGACATAGCGATTTTTGATCAGGCCATCGGTATAAGGAATATTGAGGCTGCGGGCATAGCCAATCGCGGCCGGAATACCCGAGTCGGGCACCGCGATCACATAATCGGCCTCAACGGCAGATTCTTTGGCAAGTTGCTCGCCGAGGCGGGTGCGATAAACATAAAGATTCTCACCGACCATCGAGCTATCCGGTCGGGCAAAGTAGATCATCTCAAAGACACAGAGTTTGGGCTGAGGCTCGGCCCAGCATTCAACTCGCATGCCTGTTTCATCAATGGTGACCAGCTCACCCGGGGCCACGTCATAGACATGCTCAGCCCCAATGATGTCGAGGGCGCAGGTTTCAGAGGCCAAAACATAGCGCGGTGTCCCGGTGCCGACATCCAAGCGCCCGACCACCAGGGGCCGCACACCATTCGGATCGCGGACACCAAACAGTTTGGTAGGTGTGCCAATCACAAGGCTAAAGGCACCCTGGCAACGCTTGAGGGCAATACAGAGAGCTTCGTGCCAGTCGTTACCTTGGTCAACGGCTTGGGCAATGGCGTGGGCAATCCCTTCAGAGTCGGTTGAAGACGCGAGGTAATGCGCTTGGTCGGCCAGTTCTTGACGCAGAGTGGCTGCATTGACAAGGTTGCCGTTGTGCGCGAGCGCAATCGCCCCCAAACGACTTTCGACAATCACCGGCTGAGCATTAACAGAGCGGCTTGAGCCCGTTGTTGAATAGCGGGTATGGCCGACGGCAAGCTGCCCCCGCAGGCTATTCAGGGTGGACTCACTGAATACTTGGGTGACGAGGCCCATGTCTTTGTGAATGCGGCAAAAGTCACCATCAAATACAGCAATACCTGCCGACTCTTGACCCCGGTGCTGCAAGGCAAAAAGGCCAAAATAGGTCAGTTTAGCCACTTCCTCCTCAGGCGCAAGGATCCCAAAAACCCCACAGGCTTCTTGTGGCTTGTCCGTCATGTCCTGACCCCGGCAGATAGTCCCAGTGTATCGTGGTTAACCTTATGCTTGAGAGGCGAGTACGGAGATGGGGCCCTAGTCTTTGCCCCAGCGCACCCCCGGCGGTGTTGCCCCCAACAGCACCAGAGTATATGAGGCCGCACCAAAGCCACAGACCCACTCCAGCACAACCGGATCATCCGTGGCTAAAAAGCGCCGCACCCCCATCGCGATCGCGATCGCGACAATCAGCCACAGTACCGCCTGGGGCCAGAGCAGTAGCTGATTAGGCTGGGTGGGTTGGGGATCAGTGCCGCGCATCAGCACCGCCACCATCGACTGGGCAAACTGAGACACTGTCTGACGCTGCGCCTCAAAGACCCGCCACCAATAGCGCCCCGGAAACGCCAAAAACAAACCACTCAGACGCACCAGTGTGTAGGGCGCAAACCAGATCAAAAAGGCCCGATCAAAGGCGGGTACGGGTTTCAGCCCCACGGTCAGAAAAAATACGGGCACCAGCATCAAAACAAAATGACTGAGGCCACTCAAACTCCATAACCCCAACCAGAGATACTGAAAGCGCTGAATTTGACTGGCTTTACGGGGCTGAGCCGCAATCCGTAACGTTGGCAACACCGCCAGCAGCGCCATCAGGCGATTGCGAAACAGCAGCAAACCACCGCTCACGCCGGTTTCACGGCACAAATGGGAGCGCCAACCGGCTTGATGCAAATAACTCCCGAGCCGCACCGGCATCAGCCAATCGGCATTGGGCAGCTCGGCCAGCGCTTGCCGCCGCAACACCGCCCCTGACCCTAAACAGGGTGCCGCATCACCACCCGCCACACCCATCGGAATCAGTTGCAGCAGCGGATGATCCACCACTGCCCGATTCAATGACCGCAGCTCCGTTTGTACGTAGGCGACATCAGGCTCGAAGTAGGGTAGGCTCTGGCGCAAAATATCGGGGTCGGGGAAATGGCCCGCCTGAAGCAGCAAAATATACGCGCCAATCCCCTCCCCTTGGCGTAGCACCTGGGAAAGAGCTGTACGAATACCCGCGCAAGCATGGTACTCGCAGGGGACAGCACTCGCTAATTGCGCTAACTCCCGGTCACTTTGAGTGTCCAGGATATGGACAAACACCCGATGCCAGGGATAGTCGAGGTTGCGTAAAAGGGTTTCGGCAGTTTGGATCGCTGCACGATTAGATTCTGTATCGCGCACAATCCAAATATCAACATAGGGCAGCGGCTCACTCAAGGTCTGTAAGCGTGGCGTCCGTCGCCACTGACTAAAGGCAAAACCAGCCAGCGACCACCACAAAAAGGCTTCTGCCCCCAGCACCGTCAAGGACCACCAGGCTTCTGCCGCATTAAAGCCATCCAGGCAGCGCCAGGCCAAATAGCGCACACCCAACATCAGAGCCACAACGGCCCACACCCGAAATACCAGCCGTTGCACGCCTGTACTTACCCCAACCACACGTTCATTCTAGGCTGCTGGCTCTCGCAAAATTCTTGTTACACTGCTTGGCACAGTTAGCCTGGCTTATGTCTTGTGGATACCGCTGCCTTCGAGCTTTGGAACCAGGTTCTCAGCCATCTTCAGGTTCAGCTCAGTCGGCCAACCTACGAAGCCTGGATCAGAACAGCCCAACCCCTGACCCTCAGTGACACCTGCCTAACGATTCAAACGCCCAATACGTTTGCCCGTAACTGGCTCCAAAAGAACTATGTCACCACCATTAGTACCGTTGCCGAAGCGATCACCGGCCAGCGACTCGACATTCAGATTGTTGTCGCCAGCCAATCTCCCGAAGAGCCTGTGGCCGCCCCCGCTTATCCGCCAGCACCGCCCCTAGAAATTGCCAGTACAAGCCTCAGTCGCAGCAGCGATCTCAACCCTAAGTACACCTTTGATCGCTTTGTGGTCGGGACAACCAATCGTATGGCCCATGCGGCGGCCCTCGCGATCGCCGAAATGCCCGGCCAAGCCTACAATCCCTTCTTTCTTTGTGGTCGAGTTGGCCTGGGCAAAACCCATATCATGCAGGCCATTGGTCACTATTGCCTCGAGATTAATCCCAACGCCAAAGTCTTTTACGTCTCCACCGAGCGCTTCACCAACGACCTCATTGACGCGATCCGCCGCGACAGTATGCAAGCCTTTCGGGAGCACTATCGCGATGTTGATGTTTTGATGGTCGATGATATTCAATTCATCGAAGGCAAGGAATACACCCAAGAGGAGTTCTTTCATACCTTCAACGCCCTGCACGAGCGAGGTAAACAAATTGTCTTGGCCGCCGATCGATCCCCGCACTTGATCCCCCGCCTCCAAGATCGCCTTTGCTCCCGTTTTTCGATGGGCTTGATTGCCGAGATCAACTCTCCTGATCTGGAAACGCGGATGGCCATTCTCAAGAAAAAGGCCGACTACGAAGGGATGAGCCTCCCCCATGCCGTCATTGAATACATTGCCAGCACCTTTACCAGTAATATTCGTGAGCTTGAAGGTGCCCTCATTCGGGCTGTTGCCTACGTTTCGATTGCCGGTGTACCCATGACAGTCGCTAATTTAGAGCCCGTCTTGGATGCCCCACGCGAAATGCCCGAAATTACCCCCGAAGCGGTTTTGGCAGCGGTTGCCGATTCCTTTCAGCTATCCGTTGATGATTTGATCGGCATATCGCGAAAACGGAGCGTTAGTGTGGCGCGTCAAGTCGCCATGTTTCTGATGCGGCATCACATTGGCCTCAGCCTCAATAAAATTGGTCTTACCTTTGGTGGTAAAGATCACACCACCGTTTTATACAGTTGCGAAAAAGTTGAGCAGATGCAGCGAGAAGACCCCATCCTCTCGCGTCAGATCCAAGACATTGCCGAGCAGCTCTACCTCACCAATCGACCGATTTAATCAGGGTCTGAGCAAATTCACCTGGGTAATTCTTAAGGCACCGTTCAGCACTTCTTAATAGGGACTTAATCTCTACGGGCTGGTCAGACAACCTGTGGAAAACCTTGTGGAAATAGGGGATAACTTTTTACCTCTCAAGTGAGGCTATTTTTACCTGCATCCAGATATGGGGTCGAGAACGACTAAACTGGCCTCCGACCACTGCCCATATGTTAATTTTTGTAAATTTGTCAAGATTCCATCACAATAGGGTTGTGGATAACTGGCGAAAACCTGTGGATAACTCCCTCATTTCTGTGGATAAACCTGTGGAAAGATCGGTGGAAAACTAACTACGTATTTTTACGGTGTGGAAAAGTGGCTAGGTTTTCCCCATAGTTTTCCACAAGCTGATCAGGGCTTAAGCACTTGTCAGACTTGGATTTTCGGTGGGTTTTCCACTTTTCCACAGCCCCTACTACTACTAGATCAAGATCTTTAAAAAACCAGTAGTAGTAGATCTATCCCGCTCGCGATCGCGAAAAATTTTCGGCCAGCCCCTAAGCTGCCAGCAGCGCCAAAAACCACCAACGACGGTGCTACGATGGCGAAGCGTTCGCTGACCTGACACCATGCAACTGG
>CAZAGN010000026.1:17801-19904 GCA_964484905.1 uncultured bacterium
AAGCAGGTGCTGACAGGGGTACACATGCAGGTGCAGGGCAGTGGCCTGGAGTTTGCGGCGACTGATGGCCATCGTCTGGCACGGGTGCAGGTGAACGTCAGTGACACCCCTGGCCAAGACGAACCGACAGCGCTTACCGTACCAGCGCGGACACTCCGGGAACTTGAGCGCCTTTTGGCACAAAGTGCATCACCCAGCTTGACTCTGCACTTTGACCGCGCCCAAATGGTGGCAACCCTGCCCGATGTGGTGATTACCAGTCGCTTGCTGGAGGGTCAGTATCCCAACTATCGTCAGTTGCTGCCGCAGACCTTTGAGCGTCAGGCAACCGTTGAGCGCAAGCCCCTGATTGCCGCCCTCGAGCGCCTTGATATTCTGGCGGCTCAGAAAAACCATATTCTTAAGCTGAGCTTTGGCCCCGCTGAGCTTGAGATTTCGGTTGATGCGCCGGATGTCGGGGGTGGTTGTGAGCAGTTACCGATTCAGATGACGGGCACGCCGCTTGAAATCGCTTTTAACGTGAAATATTTGCTAGATGCCCTGAAAGTATTTGAAGGCTCAGAAGTCAGCATCAAGTTTAATGGCGATACGCAGCCGGCTGTGCTGTCGCCAGTGGATGCCTTGGCCTTGCAGTATCTTGTGATGCCCGTCAAGATTCGGACGCTCTAGCCGTCAGTGCTTGCATGAGTCTTTCCGATCGCAAGAGTGTTCCTAATTTTTTGTTCGTCGAAGAATCCTGCTATCTGGCAGGTACGAGTCTTGGGTTGAGGCCGCAAAACTTGGGCCGCCGAAGACTAGCTTTTTGAACTGACGGCGCTATTGTGGGTTACGGGTTTCGTCGCTTTTCAAATTCATGACTGATTCACGCCTGCTCCAAGCTGCTCGCCACATTTACACCCTTTATCGAGACGCTTGGCCGACGGCTCAGTTGCCGCAGGGGGTAGTGATTCACCGTGAGTCGTTACGCGGTGATGTTGTTTATGGCACGCAGCCGGTGTTATTGCCGCAAGAGCGCTTTTTTCCGCTGCAGAGCCTGGATAGTTTGACGGCCTGAGCTTGAGTGCAGCTTGGGCGGTCGATAGGGTTTGGTATAGTTATTGATACTTATATACCTGCCTTGATATCAACTATGACGAAGCCACGCATGGAACTAACGCCTGGTGTTAGCGAAAGCCCCACAAGTGTGCGGATGTTCCGTGCCAAGACAGGGCGCAAGAAATCAGCGGTGTTCCGTTTTGAAGATGTCAAGGCAGATGAGCGTGGCTATGACGGTTTGACGATGACCGATGAAGAAGGTTCGTTTGTGACCTCCCGCCTCCAGGTGCGGTTTGCCGACGGTAAGTTCCAAGCGATTGAAGCCCTGTTTGAAACTGAAGTTGAGGCTGAGTGGGAGCGCTTTATGCGTTTTATGGAGCGCTTCTCGGAGAGTAATGATATGGGTATGGCTTGATGCCTGCCTCAAGCCTTAGGTTTGCGGGCGCGGCGTTGTGTCCAGCCCGTGAATGCTGCGAGGCTAAATACCGCTAGCAGGGCTGTACCCAGTAGCCAGTAGCCTTGTTCGGTAATGCCTGCCCCAATCGCGACAACAGGGGGCGTTGAGATGGCAACCGCGAGTCCCAAGGCGAGGGCGTAGCGTGAGCGGGGGGTTTGGGTGAGCCCTACGGCATAGCTTGCAAAATCAAACAAGCCCGTCATCATGATGGCAGCAATCAAAAATGTGTTGCCTTCAAAATAGGTTTCGCTGATCTGGTCAACCCGAAACATCCAGCGTTCACCGACAAGTTTGCTGACCAAGGGACGACCCCAGCGGCGTGCCAAGGCAAATGTCAGCGTACAGCTCATGAGATCGGCGATCGCGATCGTGATGATGCCGGGCCAGAGCCCGAGGAGCGCACCTGCGATCACAGAATAGATAGTGCTGGGTAATATTGGGAAGACGATACTACTGCACCGCAGCGCCAGGATACCTAGGGGTGCCCAGATCCCCCACGGCTCGACTAGGGCTCGCACATCATCGGGCCAAATTGCGAGCAATAGCAAACCACCAGCAACCGGCAGACCGCTGATAAGCAAGAGAGATAACTTGTTGAGACTCATTACTGA
>CAZAGN010000026.1:20004-22700 GCA_964484905.1 uncultured bacterium
AGAGGGTTGATGCAGCAGTTACGACGCGGTCTGTGAAATTACACCTTGAAGCGTCAAGTGGGGGGAAACTTCAAGTACACAAAGCCACTGACAACTAGGGTCACCACCCACGCCCACAATCACCACGACTGGCTTTAACCGAGTCGTTTGTGCTTGCAAGCAGATTGAAGGGTACTCGCTTAGAGGGTACCCAGGCCGGCCTGTAAAACGCCAGCGATGAGCGCGCTGACAAGGCCCAAGGTGATGTAGCGACCAACACTACGCTTTTGGCCGAGAATCTCGTCGGTGGAACTGATGGAAAAGAACAGTGACCACGCTTGGGTCGCGTTGATGGACTCAAACTGGTTGAACTCGGGGGTAAAAATCTTAGCCATGGGGATACTCGGTGTACTTCTGTAAACTACTGTAACAAAGTCTTGCCAGGATCCGCCACTGTTTGATAAAGCACCAAAATGGCTTCGCAGGTCATTAGCTGCCAGTATGTTGGTCAAAAGCTATCGGCTGTGGATGTGACATGAGACTTTCTGCCGTTGCCTGGTGCAGTCTTGTGTGGGGTGACGCACTGTCAAAATCGGCTTTAGCGGCGTGAGCAGTCTTTATAGCGCGCTCACCCATGTGGCCAACCACCCAAACTTGGGGGTGCTGCAGGTCAGAAGGCACAACCTTATTGAGAGTAGTTCTTGACAACAAGCTAAAAACACGAGTACTTTAACTCTAGTCTAATTAGTATTTATTCCTAATAAGTTACAGGTGTCCTGCTTATGGTTGGGCTGTTTTGAGCTGTTTTGAAGCAGAATAGCCGGTCTAAACAGCCGCCTAGCTGAGGCTTTAACTAGATTTTGCATTGAAAAGGGTTGAATGCCATGGGTTCCAAGTTGATGTCGGCTGAAGCTCAGGCTCTGCCAGTAGAGTTTTCATTAAGGCCGTGGTACCTGGCAATTTTATTGATAGTTGTTCTTATCTTGCTGGTGGCGGTGTCGATCTCGCTGGGTGCGGTGCCTCTGGGGGGTGCGGCGATTTGGCAAGCCCTTTGGCATCAGGGAGAGCCGACCCACCAGGTGATTGTTTGGGAGTTACGCCTCCCCCGAGCCCTGTTAGCCCTGCTGGTTGGGGCGGCCTTGGGCATGGCGGGTGCCTTGCTGCAAGGGGTGTTGGGCAATGGGTTGGCGGATCCGTATTTGCTGGGCATTTCGGCTGGGGCGGGGTTAGCGGCGGTTGGCCTCTTAACCGTTGGCCAGGCAACCCAGTGGGTACCCGTGGCGGCTTGGTTGGGGGGGATGGCAACAACGGCGGTGGTGTATGCCTTGGCGCGCAGCCGTTCGGGGGTTTCGGTTGAGCGCTTGATTTTGGCGGGGGTGGCTGTGAGTGCCCTTTTTGGGGCTGTGAGCTCAACGCTATTGCTGATGGCGGATGACCGTGTGCAGGTGGCGCTGACGTGGCTGATTGGCAGCCTAAATGGGCGGGGCTGGCCAGAAGTGCGGCAGGTGGGGCTGTATATCGGCCTGGGGCTGCTGGCTGGCTGGGCGCAGGCGCGGGTGTTGAATGTTTTGGCTCTGGGAGAGGAGATGGCGGTGGGCTTGGGTCTGTCGCTGTCGCGATCGCGAGTGGTGATTGGCCTGATTGCTGCTTTGTTGGCGGCGGCGGCCGTAAGTGTGAGTGGCTTGATTGGCTTTGTGGGTCTGGTTGTGCCCCACATTGTCCGTCAGGGGGTGGGTTCTGACTATCGCTGGGTGTTGCCGTTAGCGGCTTTGGCGGGGGCAATCCTTTTGGGGACGGCGGATGTGGTTGCCCGCTTGGGCAGTGTTGAGCTGCCGGTGGGGGTGGTGACGGCAATGATGGGGGCACCGTTCTTTGGTTGGTTGCTCTACCAGCGGGGGCGTTGGGCATGAGCTTAGAGGTACGGGACTTAGCGGGTGGTTACGGCCTAAAGCCGGTGGTTGAGGCGGTGACGCTCACCGTTGCTGCCGGCCAATGGCTGAGCTGTGTGGGGCCAAACGGTTCGGGTAAATCAACACTTCTGCGCTTGCTGATGGGACTGATACCGCCCACTCAGGGGGCGATTCTTTGGGCGGGTTCGCCCTTAACACCCACCTTGCGCACGCGCGCTTTAGCTTTTTTGCCGCAACAGCCCCGCATTCCCAGCGGTATTACCGTGCGGCAGTTGGTGAGCTTGGGGCGGCTGCCCCATCAACCCTGGTGGCAGTGGCAGTTGACCGCCGCCGATCGCGAAGCGGTTGAGCAAGCCTTGCAGCTCACGCAACTGCTGCCCCTCGCGGATCGCTGGGTGGAAAGCCTGTCGGGGGGAGAACGGCAACGGGCCTTTGTCGCGATCGCGATCGCCCAAGCATCCCAGGTCATTCTTCTCGATGAGCCAACCACCTTTTTGGATGTGCGCTATCAACTCGAGCTTTTGGAATTGCTCAAGCACCTGAATCAGACGCAGGGGCTGACCGTCATTACGGTGCTGCACGATCTCAACTTGGCTGCGCGCTACAGCGATCAGATTGCCGTGCTCCAGGCAGGGCGGCTGCACGCCTGGGGCACGCCCATACAGGTGCTAACCGCCGATGTCTTGGCGGCGGTGTTTGGTTTAGAGATCGAGCGCCTTGATACCCAGGTGGGTTTGCAGATTGTGCCCCTGCGCAGTCGGTCTGGCCCCATACCAGCGCTTGCAAGCCAGTCTGGCTGAGTCCTTA
>CAZAGN010000026.1:22800-25659 GCA_964484905.1 uncultured bacterium
AAAAACGTGTGAGGCAAAACTGTGAACGGAATGGCATGGCTACTAGCGGGTTTGATGATCGCTGTACCGGTATCTGCACAAGAACCCCCTCAAACCCTAGAATACTTACAAACTGAACTCGAGGCCGCTCGCCAACAGGGGGATACGGCGGCAGTCGAGCGCCTAGAAGAGGCAATTGAGGCTCTGGCAACGGCACAACAAACACCCGTATTTGATTTAGAGCGCATTACGGTCACGGGCACCCGCACACCGCGCACCCTGCTCGAATCGCCAGCCTCGGTCACGATCATCGATCAAGAGCAACTGCGCCGCGAAAATATGCAGACGATTCAGGATTTAGTGCGTTATGAACCGGGTGTGACCGTGCGCGATGATCCACGCTACGGCTTTCAAGATTTTAATATTCGCGGTCTCGATGCTAATCGGGTGCTGATTCAAGTTGATGGCATTCGCCAGCCCGAACGCTTTACCTTTGGCCCGTTTAATTTGGGCCGCGATTATTTTGAAATCGAAACGCTGCGCACGGTTGAAATTATTCGGGGGCCAGCCTCCAGCCTCTACGGTAGTGATGCCCTCGGTGGTGCCGTTACCCTGACAACCCTCGAGCCGGCAGATCTTCTGGGCGATCGCGATTCGGCTGTCTACCTCTCCAGCCGCTTTAGCAGCGTTAATGGCGGCCTCACGAACACAGTGGGCTTGGCCGGTCGCCAAGGCAATCTTGAAGGCATGCTGCTCTATACCCGGCGCGACTTTCGCGAGCGCGATAGCCTCGGTGATCCCCAATTCCAAGATTCGGTTGATGGCGAAGGCAATAATCTGCTGGCAAAGTTTGTCTATCGCTTTAACGACTTTAGTAGTCTGCGCCTTACGGGTGAGTATTTTGAGCGCCGCACAAACACGACATTCGCGATCGCGAATGTAGCAAGGGGGGTTACGCGTTTTGAAGAAGGCATCAACACCCAGCGCACCCGCATCAGTCTGGAGTATCGCTATGAAAACCCCGCTACCCCTCGCTTTGAGCTGGCATCAGTGCAGGTGTTTTACCAGCCCGCCCGCACCCAAGAGCCGAGTGTGGAGGAGCGTACCCTTGCGCCCCGCCCGCCCTCTGAAGATCCACCCACCCCCGTGCGGCGGGACACCTTTAACGAGCTCATTAGCGATGTTTTGGGTCTCGATATGCGCTTTCAAAGTCGCTTTGCTACCCGGAATGCCGAGCACCGCTTGGTCTATGGCCTCGATGTCTCGAGTACCTTTAACTCCCGCCCTCGCGATCGCGAGCAAACCAACCTACTGACAGGTGAAACAACCAGCATCATTCCCCCCAATACCTTCCCGACAAAAGACTTTCCTGACAGCGACACCCTGCGCTTTGGCGTGTATTTGCAAGATGAAATTGAACTGCGCAACAGCAATTTCACGATCATTCCGGGTATCCGCTACGACCTGTATAGTCTGAGTCCCCAAGACGACCCCGTTTTCTCAGCTTCGGGTGCTGAAGCGGTCAGTCTATCGGCCAGTGCCATATCGCCCAAGCTCGGCTTGGTCTGGCAGCTCAACCCCAACCTGACGCTGACAGCTCAGTATGCTGCTGGCTTCCGCGCCCCCCAGTACAACGAAATTAACAGCGGCTTTACAAACCTCACAGGGGCCTTTTTCCGCTACCGCACCCTCTCCAACCCTGACCTTCGGCCTGAAACCAGCCAAAGTTTTGAGGTGGGTTTGCGCGGTGTCTATCCCCAAACTAGTTTCCGCGTGGCAGGCTACTACAACACCTACAACGACTTTATCGAAGCCTTCCGTGAAGTTGGCTCCGAACCCTCACCACCCGATTCGGGTATTCCGGGCGGGCCGCCACCACCACCCGTCATTCTCTTCCAAAGTCAAAACGTCAGTCAGGCTCGCATTTATGGCCTTGAAGCCGGGGTGCAGCACTATTTCAACCCTGAGCTGACGGGTTTTAGTCTCAATGCCAGTGTTGCCTGGACAGTAGGCGACAACACAACCGAAAATATCCCGCTGCTTTCGGTTGAACCCTTCACAGCTGTGGTCGGTCTGCACTACGACGCACCCTCCGAGCGCTGGGGGGGCCGCTTGATTGCTACGTTGGTTGCCGACCCGCGCGATCCACAGCGAGACGTTGTGCAGACCAATCCGATGGCACCGCCGCAAGTTCCCTTTGTTGCCAGCGGCTATACCACTGTCGATGTGCTGGGCTACTACGCCTTTGATAACGGCCTGAATCTGAATTTTGGTGTCTACAACCTCTTTGATACCAAGTATTTCCTTTACAGCGAAACCCGCAGCTTGTTTGTCGGGCCAGAAGTTGAGCGGCGTGCCCAAGCAGGACGGAATGTGGCAGTCAGCCTCTCGATGACGTTCTAGATGGTACAGGTTGCGTCACACCCAGTCGCGCTGTTGCCCCTCCGCCTGTGGTGGTGGTGTGGAGATCGCGAGTTGCTATGGCTTTGCCTCGGTTTCGAGCTGGTGTTGCTCCTCGATCAGGTGCGTTGGCACGCGCCCCAGTGGCAGCCCTACACCACGGCTGCTTGCTGCAGCCTCGAGCACGCCTACTTTTGGGGCGGTGTGGCGGTGGCTTTGACTGTGCCGCCGACAATACCGGCGGTGGTATCGCCGCGTGTGCGGGCGCGCCAGCGATCCCTACAGCGTTTAGAAGGGCCCCTCGCGATCGCGATTCTGACGCACAGTTTGCTGCTGGTTGCGCCGACCCCCGTGCCGGCGCCCGATCCGCCTGACTGGGTCTCTGTGACGGTTGTGGATTGGGTTGATGTGCCGGAGGCTGTCACGGAATCAGTAGCCGAAGCTGTGCCGGAACCAGCGGCTGAGCCAGTACCAGAGCCA
>CAZAGN010000026.1:25759-34932 GCA_964484905.1 uncultured bacterium
GAGCCAGTACCAGAGCCAATACCCGAACCCGCGCCAGAAGCTATTCCTGAGCCTGCGCTGGAACCTGTAGCCGAAGCTGTACCTGAGTCGATACCCGAACCCATAGCTGAACCCGTACCGGAGGCTATTCCTGAACCCGCCCTGGAACCGGTGGCCGAAGCTGTGCCTGAGCCAGTACCAGAACCGATAGCTGAACCCATACCGGAGGCTATTCCTGAGCCTGCGCCAGAACCGGTAGCGACGCCACCGCCACCGCAGTTCACACCGCTGATTGAGGGATTGCGTGCCGCCGAGTCGTCCTCTCAGTTGACCCCAATACTACCCGTGTCAGAAGCCGCCTCGCCTCCAGAGTCAGAACCAAGGCCAGAACCAACACCCGAATCCGTGGCAGCTCTGCCTGAGCCGATCCTGGCGCGTCCAATACCCGGCCAAAATCCTCAGCCCGACTATCCTGCTGCTGCCCGACGACTCAATCAACAGGGTCAAGTGGTGGTGCGGGCGCTAGTCACGGTGCAAGGGCAGGTGACGACCGTTGAAGTGAGCGAATCCAGCGGTTTTCCGGCCTTGGATGAGGCCGCCCGCCGCACGGTCAGCGGTTGGGGCTTTACTCCCGCTCAGCAGGGCGATCAGCCGATTGAGTCGTGGGTGATGGTGCCCATTGTGTTTTCGCTGCAATAGCGGCGTTGTTGGCAGCCGTAATGTTTTCCACGTGACGGTTTTCCAGATGGTGCTTCCAGACGTTTTTCTCGCTGTTTTTTAGGAGTATCCACAATCATGAAACCCTTAATGCAACCCTTCTCGCGGCGTCAGCTCCTGAAATTGGGTGCTCAGGGGGCTGCTGCTTTAGCAGGGCTCAGTTTAGGCCGCACGGCCCATGCCAATCAGGGCTACCAGCGGGTGGTGGCGCTGACCAGTTTGGCGGCTGATTTACTGGTGCGACTTGATCGCGATCGGCTGGTCGGTTTTGCGGGCGGGTCGCTCCTTGCCGATGATTCCCGTTTTGCTGGTATCACGTCTGTGGGTCTTGGCAATGCCCCCAGTGTTGAGGAGATTATTGCCCTCGAACCCGATTGGGTCGTTGGTGCTAGTGGGTTTCATACAGCCCTGGCTGAGCGCTTGCAAACCTTTGGCATCGAATCCTACCTGACAACCCTTGATCGCTGGCAAAGTCTGGCAACCACTACCCAAGACCTCGCCGCAGGGTTAGCGGTTGATCCCGAAGCTGTCCTCCAAGAAACCGTGACGTTGTTGCCGGAGGCACCTGCAAACGATGGACTGCGTGCGTTGCTGCTTGTTGGTGTGCAGCCCATTTTGTCACCCAATCGCGACAGTTGGGCTGGCGATCTCCTCGAGCGTTTTGGCCTCGCCAACCTCACCGCCGATCTGCAAAGTCAAGGCCAGTTTCGGGGCTACGTGACTCTCTCTGCCGAGCGCATTCTCGAAGCCGAGCCTGACATTATTTTGGTTGTCGATCCTGAAACTAACGATCCGCTAACGCGCTTTCAAAATCAGCCTTTTTGGCAAAATTTGCAGGCGGTGCAACAAGGGCGGGTGTTTGGCGTGCCCTACTACGGCATGGTAAACCCTGGCACCCTCGGAGCGATTGCCCAAGTTTGCGAGCAGTTAGCCAGCATCACCCAAACGGCTTGAGTTAGGTGTCTTAAACCGGCAAAAAACTCAGCGGTAAGGTTACAGCTCATTGTTGGGAAAGTCTGCTGTGCAGAACAGCTTCAACCTTCCTGAACGCTTACAACACAATGCTCTTTAAAATCGGAGAGGCGGGATTCGAACCCACGACCCCCACTACCCCAAAGTGGTGCGCTACCAAACTGCGCTACTCCCCGAGCTTTGCTACTATATCACGCTCAAGTCCTGCTCTAAGTATCGCCATGACGAATTCGTTTCGCGATCGCGATCGGCCAGCGTGGATCGGGTAGAAGCACATCAGTCACGGTGCAGCACACCCCCGGATGCTGCTCGATGAGCTGATTGCATTGATTGTTGAGTGTATTCAGCAATGCCCCCGGCGACCAGAAGCAGGGCACAATACCAATCGAGCGATGCCCGGCCTGCACGAGGGTTGTCGCGGTTTGCAGCAGGGTTGGTGCCTGTACTGCAAAGGCAAGTTCAACGGGTTTGTGGGCTAACATCTGCGAGACCGCTGCTGCTTGCTGGGCTAGGTTCGCCCCAAATTCACTCAGGCGGCTGCCGTGCCCCCACAACACCCACGCTGTGACATTGGTATGCGCCTGACAGCGACCGGCTACGACCTCAGCCCAAGCGGGCCAGGTACCCAGGGCCGGATGCAGGCGTACCCGTGAAAGCCGCGCCACTGCCTCTGGGATATCACTTTGGACATGCACGCCTGGCCCCATAAAAACAGGCATAATTTCGAGAAAAGCCTGTGGATGTTGGTTTTGGATGGTGCGTAGCTGCACGTCCAAGGGCTCGGAGGCCAGTTCAAGTTCCGCGATCGCGATAGGAATGCGCGGCAACAACACCGCACAGTGCTCCCCCAATTGCTCTAGCGCTTGACGGGCGGCGGGTTCACGGCTGCCATGCCCCACTAACACCAATACCCGCATAGCTCTAACAATCACGCACCTACGTCTTTAACGATAGCGGCATTAGGCGGAAGCAATCGCCCCGGTAAGGCAGGACGAGCGCCAGCGCGATCCCTGAGATCGATACAATGTGAAACATTAATCCAGCAGCTAGGAGCGACCCCCGTGGAGGAGCGTTACCAACCCCAGAGTATTGAGCCCCAGTGGCAGCAGCGTTGGCAAACGCAAGGTCTGGATCAAACCAGCAGTGATCGCGATCGGCCCAAATTCTACGCCCTCTCGATGTTTCCCTATCCCTCGGGCAACCTGCACATGGGTCATGTCCGCAACTACACGATTACCGATGTCATCGCCCGTTTCAAGCGGATGCAGGGCTACCGGGTATTACACCCGATGGGCTGGGATGCCTTTGGCTTGCCCGCCGAAAATGCCGCCATCGACCGGGGCATTCATCCGGCCACCTGGACTTACCAAAACATTGCCCAGATGAAAGTGCAGTTGCAGCAGTTAGGTTTGTCCTACGACTGGGATCGCGAGGTCGCCACCTGCAATCCCGACTACTACAAGTGGACGCAGTGGAGCTTCAATCAATTTTTGCAGATGGGCCTGGCCTACCAAAAAGAAGCCGCTGTTAACTGGGATCCGATTGATCAGACCGTGCTCGCCAATGAACAAGTGGATAGCGAAGGTCGCTCCTGGCGTTCGGGCGCTAAAGTTGAGCGCAAACTGCTGCGCCAGTGGTTTCTCAAAATTACCGACTATGCAGGCGAACTCTTAGCCGACCTCGATAAGCTGCCCGGTTGGCCCGAGCGCGTCCGCTTGATGCAAGCCAACTGGATTGGTGAATCGACCGGCGCTGAAGTGATCTTCACCACAGAAGCTGGGCATGCCTTGCCCGTGTTTACAACCCGCCCAGATACCCTCTGGGGTGCAACCTTTATGGTGCTCTCACCCGAACACCCCCTTGTCGAACGTCTGACCACACCCGATCGGGTTGCGGCAATCAGCGATTATCAAAAGATGGCCGCTGCCCAGAGCGATCTGGATCGTCAAGCCGACGATCGCGAGAAAACCGGTGTCTGGACAGGCAGCTATGCGATTAACCCTGTCAACGACGCACGTATTCCGATCTGGATTGCCGACTACGTGTTGATGGGCTACGGCACGGGCGCGATTATGGCTGTCCCCGCCCACGACCAACGCGACTTTGAATTTGCGACCAAGTTCAACATCCCCATTCAGCTCGTTGTTCAACCCCCCGACAGCGACCTGACCAGTGCCGCCAGCCTTACCGCCGCCTGGGCCGGTGGGGGCACAATGGTCAACTCTGGCCCTCTCGATGGCACTCCGGCTGGCAAAGGCGAGGGCGAAAGTGTCGCGGCGGCCATTATCTGGCTAGCCGAAAAGAATAAAGGCACTGCCAAAACCAGCTACCGCCTGCGCGATTGGCTGATCTCACGGCAACGCTACTGGGGGGTGCCGATTCCGGTGGTGCATTGCCCCGAGTGCGGGACGGTGCCGGTGCCTGATGATCAGTTGCCCGTCGTTTTGCCCCAAGATGTTAAGTTTAGTGGTCGCGGTGGCTCGCCCTTGGCGCAACTGGAAAGCTGGGTGAACGTGCCCTGCCCGAGTTGTGGCACACCTGCTAAGCGGGAAACCGATACGATGGACACCTTCATTGATTCGTCGTGGTATTTCCTTCGCTATGCCGATGCCCGTAATGCGGCAGCGATTTTTGATGCGGCGGCGGTAAATGATTGGTTGCCCGTCGATCAGTACGTGGGTGGCATTGAGCACGCGATTTTGCACCTACTCTATTCCCGCTTTTTTACGAAAGCGCTGCGTGATCGAGGCTTACTGAGCTTTGATGAGCCCTTTGCCCGTCTGCTGACCCAGGGGATGGTGCAGGGACTGACCTACAAGGGTGTGCAGACTGGCAAATATTTCCGTGCCGATCAGATTGTGAGCAAAAACGGCGAGGTTCGCGATCGCGATACCAACGAGCCTGTCTCAATTTTCTACGAGAAAATGTCCAAGTCAAAATATAACGGCGTCGAGCCCCAGGCGGTGCTGGGTAAATACGGCGCGGATACGGCGCGGATGTTTATTCTCTTTAAAGCGCCGCCCGAAAAGGATCTCGAATGGGACGACGCGGATGTCGAGGGCCAGTTCCGCTTTTTGAATCGGGTTTGGCGCTTGGTCTATGGCTTTGTCCAGCAAGGGTCGCGCCCGACTGCCGCTGATGTGGCAACAGACCGCGCCGAAAAAGAAATCCGCCGCGCTATCCATACCGCCATCAAAGAAATCAGCGAAGATATTGAAGAGGGCTATCAGTTCAACACGGCAATATCAGAACTCATGAAGCTCACCAATGCCCTGACTGAGGCCGCTCTCACCACCGCACCGATTTATGCCGAAGGCTTGCAGATCTTGGTGCGTTTGCTGGCTCCCTTTGCGCCCCACTTGGCCGAAGAACTCTGGCAAGCCCTAGGCTATGCCGAGTCGGTGCATCAGCAATCCTGGCCCAGCTTCGATCCGGCAGCCCTGGTTGCCGATACGATCACGGTCGTCATTCAGGTGAATGGCAAAAAGCGGGGTGATTTTGAAGCGCCCGCCGATGTCAGCAAGGAGCAGCAGGAGGCTCTGGCCCTGGCCAACGAGGCAACACAGCGCTACCTGGCGGAGGGAACCTTGCGCAAGACGATTGTGGTGCCGAAAAAAATCGTCAACTTTGTCATCAACTAGGCTTCCTTCACAAAACGAATCAACTCGCGCACCTGGCTCAAAAACTGACTGTCAGCGCTCAATTGCGCAATAGCCTGCTCAGTCTGGCGCGCTAGCCGTTCAGCATCCTGCGCTTGGGTGGCCGCCAGTTGCCGCTGGTTAGCCTCAAGGCGGGCGAGATCCTGACGGGTCGCTTCCCAAGCGTTGCTTTGTTTATTCGCCCAAGACAGCGGATCATCGGGGTTCAGGCGCTCGTTAAGGGTGCTGAGGTTGTCCTCAAGTGCTTTGACCCGCTGCCGCAACTCCAGCACATCTTCGCGGGGGTAGGTCACACTTGTGCGAATGCTGGCTAACCGCGCGGCCAAAAACTCATAAAAGGCAATCGCTGGACGCACCACCGACAGGACTACCGCCGCAATTGCGCCCACATAGCCCACGAGCCCGAGCTGCACGATCGCGAGGATGTACAGCACTACCCCAGAAATGCCATGCAAAACTAGCGCCACCCAGAGCGATCGCCGCGCCAACAGCTCGGCGTACCGTACCTGGGCCGCATCAACAGCAATACCGTCTTGTTTCGACTGGGCGGCCGTCGCCACTACCTCCCTCGCCTTGAAATGAATATCCCAGGGCACCGTCAGCAGCGTTACCAACCAGCCGATAATCGCCAGAGCCACCAGCCAATCACTAAAGGAGCCCAGGGCGATGCCCAACCAAGTCGAGAGCCCGTAAAGCAGCAGCAGCCCAATAGCCAGCAGAATAACGCCGATAAACACCATGAGCCCCCCTTAATTCATCCAACAACGAATGGCGCATAAACGCGCAATGTCCCGAGCCTAGCGTGGGTTGCCGTCGCCACCTATGATCAGGGCGACTCGTGTAGGGTGATCGGGATGCAAGCTGTAATCGTTGCTGGGGGTAAAGGCACCCGTCTGCGTCCGTTTACCCTAACGACACCCAAGCCCCTGCTGCCGCTGCTGGAGGTTCCCTATCTCGACTGGCTGATCAATCGCTGTGTGGCCGCCGACCTCAGTGATATTTTGATCAGTGTGGGCTATCGGGGCGAGCAGATTATGGCTCACTGCGGTACAGGCGAGCGCTACGGGGCTCAGATTCGCTACATCCACGAAGATCAGCCCCTCGATACTGCTGGCGCCCTTTTGCTGGCACAGTCTTATTTTTCCGGTGAGCCCCTGGTTGTTTTCAACGCCGATATTCTCGCCGATTTTCCGCTAGAGGCGATGCTTGCAGCCCATCGCAGTCAGGCAGCCGTGGGCACGCTCAGCCTCACCCGTGTTGCCGACATCACCGCCTATGGCCTCGTTGAAACCAACACTAGCGGGCGGATTTTGGCGTTTCGTGAAAAACCCTCCGCCACTGAAGCGGCCCAGATCACGACTAACAAGATCAATGCAGGCGCTTATATCCTCGATCCAGCGGTCTTTTCGTCCTACCGCGTGGGTGAACCGCTTAGCTTTGAGCGCATGGTTTTCCCGGAACTGCTGCGCCAAGGTCAACCCCTCTATGCCTACATCCATGAGGGCTACTGGCGCGACCTAGGCACCCCCCAAAGCTACTACCTCGGTCAGCTCGATATTCTTAACGGCAAAATCGCTTACCTCAACGACAGTGCTGTATATAGACCCGGCGTTTGGCTTCATCCAAGTGCGGTGATCGATGCGGCGGCACAACTAGAAGCCCCTTGCTACATTGGTGCCCAGTGCTATCTCGGCCCTGAGGCTGTCATTCCGGCGGGCACAATCTTGCAGCAGCAGTGTTGGGTGAATACGCCGCTAGCATCTGGGGTTTATGGCAGTGGTAGCTTGATGAGCGCGGCTGAAGCTTAGGGATGGTGCATTATCGATAGAGCGTTTTACCGAATAAACTGATTACTGAGCTAAACATCTTGAAATCAACCTTTGAAATATACATCACTACTTAAGTTTATGATTTTGAATGTGAGCGTAATTCACCTTGAAAAGGCCAAATCAATCTACCGATCTGCTGCATTGGAAGCAGACTCAAACTTATATTCAGAAAGTCAGTGTATCGCTTAGTCTCAGTATGCAGACAGCAGCGGATTTCATGATTTTCTTCTCGGCAATGAAGTGTTAGGGTGGTTCGAGAGTGATGAAATGGTTGGATTTTGTTGTTTTCGCGAAGATGGTTATATCAAGGGTTTATATGTTAGCCCAAATTGGCAGGGTAAGGGCATTGGTCAAATCATGCTTACTGAATGTTTAATGCGATTAAACGGCGTACGTGCCTCAGTGATTGCAAGCAGCATTAGCAAGCTGTTTTTTGAAAAATTTGGGTTCCATCTGGTTGCGAATGAGGTTTCACAACATAATGGCGCTGAGTTTACAAGATTTGTTATGGAGCTAGAGATAACTAAATAATTAACTAAACAAACCGTAAGATTTACTAGTTAACTTATTCGTTGGCTTGCTTAACTTTTCGGAAGATAAAACCATGCAATATTACCTGAAGATAACTTCCTGATGCCATTGAACTTCCCGAGAAATTATCCTCAACTAGACAGGTGGCCCCAAGATCACACGGTAACGATTGCGCCAAGTCTTAGCGGTCCTTAGATCTTTAAACAGTCTCCTCCATTCATGCAAGGCAATAGTTACTGGGTTATATGACTGAAGCGGATGGGTGAGTCCGTAGAAGATTGGACAATCAGGACGTTCATTGGCGAATGTACCAAACAAGTAATCAAAAATTATTAAAACGCCGCCATAGTTACGATCAATATATTCTGAATTGGTAGCATGGTGGACGCGATGGTGAGAAGGGGTATTCAGGAACCACTCTAGTATACCTAGTTTTGGCACCAGTTCGGTGTGAATCCAAAACTGGTAAATCAAATTCAGAGATAAACCCGAGAGGACGGCGATTGGATGAAACCCTAACCAGGCTAGGGGCAGGAAAAACAAGATATAACCTGATAAAAAACCTGTCCAGCCCAGACGGTAGGCCATAGATAGGTTCATATGCTGTGCAGAATGATGAACTGAGTGAGTTGCCCAAAACCAGCGCACCCGATGACTTGCTCGATGATGCCAGTAGTAGAAAAATTCAATCGCAATAAACAGTAGCAGGAAGTCCCAAACACTGTTGAGGGGCAGAGTAAATAACCGTTGATTCCATACCCACAGCACTGGAGCCTGGAGCATGGGCTTGAATAACGCTCCTGTCACTCCATGACCAATTGCAATACCTAGGGATGCCAGACTTTCCTTCCAGGAATAATGATATTGGTGACTGCGCTGAATTAGGATAAATTCGACCAGCATTAAGCTAATAAAGAACCAGTAAAGGTGATGAATCAATACGTATTGCATGATTATTCAGAATAGAGAGTTGAAGAATAGGAGGGTGAAGAAATGAGAGTATTGCACTAGCTTTCCACCCTCTTTGAACTGCATCAGATTTATTCCACCGAATTATTTGTGATGTCGAGTGAAAGTACGTGAGGGGACTAGTTTCGGTTGTTGAGCCATTTTGGGTCGAGGTGGTTTAGGTATTTCCGTAGTTGTGTTGTGCTCGCTATAGCCAGAAGTAGTGTTAACCCGTCCATTACTCTCAAAACGAATCTGACTACTACTGCTGCCACCGTTATTACCATCGATAGAACCTTGGGCTGTACCTATATAACTGTTCTGGTGCTTGGACGTAACGACTGTACCTGGGCGCGAGGTATTGCCGCTCAAGCGCCTCACTAGGGCAGGTTGAAGCGTCCATAGGACGGGCTTCCGTCAGTCAATTGAGCAGTCGCGAAGTTGATCGAAGCCTGAATGCTGGCTGCGGTCTGCGCCTGATTACTCGTGTCGAAACCGTGTCCAGTGCCAACCAGAGTGTAGAACGCATAGGGCACGC
>CAZAGN010000027.1:0-33921 GCA_964484905.1 uncultured bacterium
TTTAGGTGTTGAAAAACAAGTATTTGATAAAGCCTGAGGTGACGCCCACTACCAATGCCAGGACGGCTCCTCGGCTGACAAACTCTTGCTGGTCTAAACGTTTACCATAGCCATCCATTTTGCCACTGAGTTCAGCAATCTTCACTTCTAACTCAGTGCGGCTAAGGTCAATTTTTGCTTCTAGCTCACTCCGACTGAGATCAATCTTTGCTTCTAGCTCAGTCTTGACAAGCCGGACATCATTTTTGAGGTCGGCAATCTGAGTCTCAAATTTCCGGTCAAACCCGTCTAGCTTTCTATCCAAAGCCAGAATTAGGTCTTTAATCTCTTGATCGGGATTCGTCATCCGCCACAGCACCTAGGGAGGATGAATTAAGCATAACGCCAGAGCCTCCCCAAGCGTATCGACCCTATGACTTGCTTAGCAGGTGCTGATTGAATCTCTATCAAACCCGATGATATGTGAATGACTATGCAGAAAGATTACTGCAAACTACTTGCAATCGCCGCGTCGGTCAGTTCGGCAAAGGAGAGCTGGGCCGCCTTTTGCAGGGCTTGCATGTGCTGATGTTCGGCCTGGATCTGCTGTTGGTATTGCTGCGCTAGCTCGATATTGCGCTCGCTGTAGGCTTCATCCCACAGTTGTGTCCAGTAGCGGTAGCGTTTTTGGCACAGTTCCAGCTCCATGTTCGCGATCGCGGCGCGGACAACCAAACGGGGCCGCATCAGCGCTACCCGTGAGTGCTCATCCAGCCAGAGCAGATGGCTGAGTTGCTGATTGAGGGCGGTATCGTGGGCACAACCGTTGCGCAGAGCCGTCAGGAGACCGTCGCCATCCTGCTCTAGTTCTGGCTGCTCGGCAATCAGGCCCAACACGTACTGAAACAGCAGCCGATGCGACGATAGGCTGAGTTGCAAATCACGCTCGGCAAGGGCTTCACGGGTTTCTTGGCGATATTCCGGGAAGTGGAGATAGATTTGCAGCAGTTGCGCTTCGGAGCTGTGGAGCTTTGAGGCTTTGGTGGCGTTGGGCTTCGCTTTACCCTGCCAGCGTTGCGAACGCACCTGCCGCCGCAGATCATCCTCGAGGCGCAAGGCCAGGCGAGCATCTCCCTGACTCAGGCGTTCGGCCACGGCATGAACATAGTGCGAGCGCAACAGCGAGTCGGTGAGGGGTGAGAGGAGGCCCACCATCGCCTGGGTTGCCTGCTGAAAGGCGACCGGATTACGTAGCTCTTTATCGGCCAAGAGGCGCTCAATTTGCCAATCGAGCCAGAGGGGTGCTTGGCTCAACAGGCTCTGAAAGGCGGCTTCGTTGTTCTGCTTCAGAAATTCATCGGCATCTTTGCCTGCGGGCAGGGTCAATATTTTTAGATTCACCTCACCCCGGCGCGCCATATCGCCCAGGTTCGCGATCGCCCGTTCGGCGGCGGTCAGACCAGCGGCATCGCCATCAAAGTTCAGCACCACCTGCTTCGATTCGGTATAGCGCAGCAGATACGTGACTTGATTGGGCGTTAGGGCTGTGCCCATAGAAGCCACGGCAGTACTAATACCTGCCTGATGCAGGGCAATGACATCAAAGTAGCCCTCCACGACTAGGGCACAATCGTGTTTCGCGATCGCCTCACGGGCAAAGTTCAGGCCATAGAGCACCTGCGATTTATCAAACAGCTCAGTCTCGGGTGAGTTGAGATACTTAGGCTGCTCATCGCCCAGACTGCGACCGCCAAAGCCAATAATGCGGCCCCGACTATCAAAAATCGGCAGCATAATCCGGTGCCGAAAGCGGTCGTACCAGCCCTGGCCGTGATTACGCTCAACCACCAGGCCGACATCGGCCAGCAGTTGCACGGGCACATGCTTTTGATTAACCAAATACTCATAGACGGGCTGCCAGCCTGCCGGGGCAAAGCCAACCTGAAACTGTTGGATGGTGGCCTCGCTCAGCCCCCGCTGCTGGAGATACTGTCGCGCTGCCTCGCCCTGAGTCGAGCGCAATACATGCTGATAAAAGTCTGTGGCAAGGTAGAGAATTTCGAGGAGCTTCTCCTGTCGCGATCGCGACTGCTCGTAGGCTTGGCCTTGGGCGGGTGTGCGCGCCTGAATGGGCACATTAAAGCGTTGCGCCAGTTGCAGCACCGCCTCGCTGAAGGTCGCTTTATCAAACTGCATGACAAAGCGGAGGACATCGCCCCCCTCACCGCAGGCAAAGCATTTGTAGATTTGCTTGCTGGGGCTGACATTAAAGCTTGGCTTGCGATCCTGATGAAACGGGCACAGACCGACAAAGTTTTTGCCCTGCTTGCGCAGGACGACATGATCGGCGATCACCTCGACGATGTCTGCCTTTTGGCGAACAGCATCCACCATCTGGGGGTGCAGAGCATCCATGGTGATCTCGCACGGGAGTTTTTATCGTACCCGCTCCTCGCGGTAGGAAGCTGTATTCACGGCATCAACCTTGACTCGATCACTGGCGCAGACCGTACAGGCTCTATCAGACACCACGTCAGCGCTTACTCGTCGCCATAATCGTGCAGTTCTTGCATTAGGGCATAGCTATGGGAAGTGCCGAGACGGCTGGCTCCGGCCTCCAAGAAGGCAAAGGCTTGCTTGAGGGTACGAATACCGCCCGACGCTTTGACAGGTAGTGAGGTAGCTTGGCGTAAAAACTGAACATCGCTGAGGGTTGCGCCACCGCGCCAGCCCGTAGATGTTTTGAGATAGGCAACACCGGCATCAGCGCACAGCTTGACAGCCATCTGCCGCTCGGTTTCATTGAGAACGGGCAGCTCTAGAATCGCTTTGATCGGCACCTGGGTTTCGTTGACCAAAGTTGCCATCTCGTCGTAGACAGCATCATACAAGCCGGCCCGCAACCAGCCCAGGTTAATCATCACATCCAGTTCCTGGGCGCCCGACTCAACCGCCGTCAGGGCTTCGTAGAGCTTCACGACCGTCGCCCCCAGAGGAAAGCCAATAACTGTGGCAACCTTGGTACGGCGGTGATGCAAGCACTTAACAGCATGGCCAACATAGCAGGGCAAAACACAGACGGCGGCAAAACCGTACCGATCAGCCATTTCACAGGCTAACTGAACCTCGTTTGGCGTGGCCGTGCTGTCAAGAACGGCATGATCAAGATACGGCGCAACGTCCACCTAGCCCTCTTGGTTAACGAAGGGCAGCAAAGCCATCATCCGCGCCCGCTTGATCGCAACCGTGAGGCGGCGCTGCTGTTTGGCGGTCAGGCCCGTAATCCGCCGCGGCAAAATCTTACCGCGCTCGGTGATGAACTTCTTGAGCGTATCGGTGTCTTTGTAGTCAATGTGCTCAGCGTCTTTGAGGGGCGACTGGCGCTTACGCAAACCGTAGGTCATGAGCGGTACCTGAGAAGTAATAAGAACAATAACGGGTGCAAAAGTAATCAGAGACGATCGCGAAGCTTCGGTGCGGCTGAACCAACGGGCGATCATGAAGGTGATCGGGCCCGACCATTGCCCCTCAACTATTTGATTTCTCTGTTACTTGATTTCTTTGTGAACTGTGTGCTTGTTGCAATGACGGCAGTGCTTCTTCAGCTCTAGCCGTGCCGTGGTGTTACGGCGGTTTTTCTGGGTGGTGTAGCGGGAAACACCGGGGGTGCGCTTGTCAGGGTTGGTGCGGCACTCGGTGCATTCCAGCGTAATCACCAGGCGGACGTCTTTTGCTTTAGCCATGGAGATAAGTTGCTATTAGCGACAATCATAAATCATCTAACAAATCGCGCGCTTTTTCAACTAGGGTTTTGACTGCCTTGCCCCCTTTCCGGCGCGGTTCGCGATCGCCAGCACGAAAATCACGGAAACGAGAACCATTATCGGGGTAGTTGTCGTAGGGAGTGGGCTCATTATCTGTCAGCTCTTGCCAGAGGCCCATCAGTTTTTCATCGAGATCAAAACCCTCTTCGGCTTCGACCACTGTCGTGCGCGCGGCCCGATCATGGAGGCTTTGCCGCTTATCGGGGTCGAAGGCGGCAAACAGGGCATCCGCGATCATCGGCACCACGAGGGCTTCAGTCAAAATCAACACCGATGAAACCCCCTCACGGGCAACCGAACGCACAAGCGTCGGTGGTGCTTCGGTTTCGGTATCCATGGCCTTAATGCTAAACAGCCACTTACCAAAGCTCTGACCGGACTTTTGTGATTGCAAATAGCCTCGGTTAACCAGCCAGGTGCCAAAAAAGGCCATATAGCCCATCATCGCCGGATCGCCACCCATAGCTGAAGCTAGCCCCTGCGCCACATAGGAAACACCCAAGCCCAAGGCAAAATCAGCCGCAAAGGCACCCACACGTCGCCGCCAGGGTGCAAGTTGAGCCGTTGTCGTCGGTGCTGCTACCGGCGCAGGGGCGGGGGCAGGTGCTTGAACCGGCGGCGGCAAAGCTTCAAAGGGGCGACGGGCTTCGGGTAGGGCAAAGTCGCGCGGATCGCGGCGCTCGGGACGAAAGGGGCGGCGTTGCGGCTCTGGCATGTTTGTGCAGCGAAACTAATCCTATGGTAGTTCCATCGTCACCGGAGTCGCTAATCGCGATCGGCTAAGCTCTTCGGGGGCGCGCAGTTGCGGCATCAGGGTCGCCATCTCAATTGCATCCATGCCATAGGACCAACCCAGGTTGCTCTTGATGCCGGCTCGCTCAAGGGCTTGCTGGAGCGTGTCGGTGGTCAGCACACCAAAGATGACCGGCACGCCCGTATGCAGTGACGTTGCGGCCACACCCTTCGAGACTTCGGCGGCAACATAGTCAAAATGCGGTGTTTGGCCCCGAACCACGGCACCCAAGCAAATAACAGCACTGTAGCGTTGTGATACAGCGAGTTGGCGAGCCACCATCGAAATTTCAAAGCAGCCAGGCACCCAGGCATAATCAACCTGCTGATTGAGATCAATGCCATGGCGCTTCAGCGCATCTTCACAGCCCGCCAGGAGCTTTCCGGTGACGAGATCGTTAAATCGCGCAATGACGATCGCGAATTTGAGCTGCTGCGTCTGAACAAAATTGCCTTCAAATACGGCCATGCTAAATACTCAAGCGTCACAGTGGCGATGAACTCAGCACAGGTCAATGTACCCAAGCCAAGCGCTATGTCTCCAGTCTAAGCCGCAGTTTGGGCGGTCGTCTGCGGCATCACTTGAGGAAATTGAGGGTACCCACACCAATCAAGAGACCCACCCACAGGATCGAACCGACCAAAATCACCCGCTTACCCTTTTCCCAGTCATTGGAGGAGCTGTAGAGTACGGGCACCGCAATCACCAGCAGCAGACTGTACAGCACAAAGGCCAAAAGCGTAATTTGAAAAATAAAGCCCACAACCAAACTCCAGGGTTGACCGTTTTTTACAGTACCAGACCCCCTCGCCCTTCTCGCAGCTCTGTAACCGAACGTAAACAGGGTTTCATCAAGTTCTGTGACAACCCCAAGTGCATACTCAGGACACACTTGGGGCCAGCATCACTCTGGCTAAGTCACCAGTCGAGTAATGTTGCTGACTAACATCTCAACAAAAACAGCACTGTACTCCGTATTTTGACAATAAATATGTGATAGTCTTCGTGCATCTCTCGGTATTCTTGTTGTCATGAATACGACACCAACGACGATTGCCAGCTATCGCATTGTTGTTAACGTCCGTGCCTACGACAATGCCGTTGCCGCTTATCAGGATTTTGTTGCTTCCGGTCAGATTTGGGCCTGCTGCATTGGTTTGTTTATTGGCTATTGGCTGAAGGGGCTCGTCTAGCTCGCCTCACTGATGGAATGCAGCAATAGACGCTCGAAGTGGGGCGCCGGCATGGGTCGGTGGTACCAAAAACCCTGGGCATACTCACAACCAAGGCTTTGGATAAAGCGCACTTGGCCCTCAGTCTCGACGCCCTCGGCCAGGATCTTGAGGTTCAGACCTTGCCCCAGGGTGACAATCGCCTTCGCGATCGCCCCGGCGGCTCGACTGGTTTCGACCTCCTGGACAAAGGATTGGTCAATTTTGAGGGTATTGAAGTTAAAGCGCTGCAGATAGCCAATCGATGAATAGCCCGTGCCAAAGTCATCGATCGCGATCTCGATGCCCAAATTACTCAGCGCAACCAGAATGCTGCGTGTCCGCTCGATATCCTGCATCGCTGTACTTTCGGTAATCTCCAGCTCAAGGGTCTGGGGCCGAAGTTTAGTGGACTGCAGCACTGCCGCTACCCGAGCCACCAGATCAGGCTGCTGAAACTGCTTGGGCGACAGATTGACGGCAATCCGAAACTCTGGCAAGCCCTGTTGCTGCCACTGGGCGGCGTAGGCACAGGAGCGTTCTAGCACCCACTCGCCAATGGGGAGAATCAAGCCGGTCTCTTCGGCAAGGGGAATAAATTCTGTGGGCGACATCAGGCCGTGTTCGTGATGATGCCAGCGTAATAATGTTTCGGCACCGATAATCTTGCCCGTGGCAATATGAATCTGAGGCTGAAAATAAACCTCTAGCTCATTACGTGACAACGCCAGCCTGAGATCATTCTCAAGCGCTAAGCGGGCCGAGGCATGGGCATTCATCGCGGGTGCATAAAACTGATAGGTGTTGCGGCCGAGTTCTTTGGCACGATAGAGGGCAGCATCGGCATTTTTGAGCAGGGTCGTGCCGTCATGGCCATCCCAGGGATAGATAGCGACCCCCAGACTACAGGTGACGTGCAAAAGCTGCCCATCACACTCAAAGCCCGAGGCCATACTGGCAATCAGGCGCTCTAACAAGCCTTCCAGCTCTTCGATGCGGTGGAGGTGGGGCAGCAGGAGCGTAAATTCATCACCACCCCAACGCGAGATCGTATCGCCCGAGCGCAGTACCGCGCGCAATAAGTGGGCAACATTTTGCAAGAGCCGATCACCCACACTGTGCCCCAACGAATCGTTGATGAGCTTGAAGCGGTCTAGATCCAAAAAGACAACCGCCACCAATTCATCGCTGCTCCGCGCCGCTTGGGCCAGGGACATGGTCACGCGGTCGTTGAACAACATCCGGTTAGGCAGTTCGGTAAGGATGTCGTAGTACGCCATGTATTCGATCATTTCGCGATCGCGTTTGCGGTGGGTGATGTCTTCGACGGTGCCTTCAAAGCCGACGACAGTCCCCTGATCGTCATAGAGGGCGCGTGTGTTTTCGGAAATCCAGATCGTGCTGCCATCCTTGCGATAGACCTGCGATTCAAACCCTTGAACAGCACCCCCTTGGCTTTGAATCAACTCGATAAAGGTTTGGCGGCGGCTTGGATCGACATAGAGCTGGCGACTAATATCGTTCAGGCTTTCTATCATCTCCGCCGGCGAATTGTAGCCGTAGATTTTAGCCAACATTGGATTGGCGGTGATGTAGCCTCCGGCGAGGGTGGTCTGAAAAATACCTTCAACGGCATTTTCAAAAATGCTACGGTACTTTTCCTCGGCTTGGCGGAGGGCGGCTTCGGCCTGTTTGCGCTGCATGACCACACTAAGCTGATTGGCCGCAGCGGTGATGATCTCCAGGATGGGGTTGTTTTTGATGACGGCAGAGGCCGCGTAAAAGGCAACGATCGCGAGTAAATCATCGCCAACAACAATGGGCATCGCAACCGCAGCTTGCAAGCCCACCATCTGTGCCGCGCGCGCCCGCCGAAATATCTGATCAGAGCACTGGCCGAGGTTATCCAGATACTCGGGTTGGCGCGTTTGCCAGACTCGCCCGGGCAAGCCGTCACCCAAGGGAAAGCGGACATTTAGGCTGAGGTGGCGAAAGGTATCAAAGGCACTCAAGCGTGCATAGACGGCCGGGCTGAGGCTGAGGCTGAGCTGCTGTGTTTGCGGATCAAGGGTGGGGAGCCAAGCTTCGCCGTAGTCCCAACCCGCCATCTCACACACTTGGGCGAGCACGACCTGAAGGGCTGTATCAAAGTCAGTCGCATCACTAATGGCTTGGGTGAGCCCGTGGAGAAAGCGTAACTGGGTTTCAAAGCGCTTGTTTTCGGTGATATCTTCGAGCATGCCCAGCACACCGACAACCGCCCCCTCGCGATCGCGAATCGGCAAATGACTGGTCTGGCACCAATGATTTTGGGGTGCTAGCAGCGCTGCCACCTGATAAGGCTCGCCGCTGGCCAAAACCTTCGCTTCAATCCCCGTATCGGGTATGCCCAAATCGGCATTGGTTTTGCCGACCAGATCAGCCGGTGACAACCCCAGCCACTGACTGACGGGATGATTCCCGCCCAAAAACACGCCAGCCTGATCTTTCCAAAAAATGCCTTGGGGAATGTTATCGATCACAAGGCGGAGCAGTGCCTCCTGCTGCCGTAAATTCGCCTCGGCACGTTCCCGCTCCAGTTCTGCCGCTGCCCGCGCCGCAAAAATCTGAACCATCGCCATCGCTGTACTGGGGTTCGTCACCGGTCGCCGACTCATGACCACCAATAAACCCAATGGTTGCCCATAGGAATCGAGCAGGGGATAACCCAGGTACGCCTCAATCGCAAGCTCACTTAGGATCAGATCATCAGGAAAGTGCTGCCAAACGACCTCACCAAAAAAACGGGGCTGCCCCTCACTGACCACCCCATCGCAGGGTGTACCCGCCAGGTCGTAGCAAAAGGGTGGATACTCAGCCCCATCCAGCCAGGCCGCCCGCACTTGAATCTGCTGCTGTTCTTTGAGGATGCCAACTAGAGTGCATTCCATATCGAGGGCTTGGCTGAGCGAGCCCATCAGCGCCGTAAAGAAATCCTGGGTATTGCTAGAAACACCTGCCGCTGCGTGGGTTATGGCCAATTCAATATGCTTGCGGTCGCTAATATCGCGGGCACTCCAGAGCACTGTCTCTTGATCAATCGGGGTCACGGTTGCCGCAAACCAGTACTGCCGCCCACCCAGGGTTAGAGGATACTCCAGCCGCAGCGAACCGCAATCGTTGAGCGCGGTCGCGATCGCATCACTAAATACTTGGGCAGTATCGGCCTCAAACACCTCGTGTAGGGTGCGCCCCACCAGTTGATCGGCGGGCTCATAGAGCAGGGCTGGGTTATGTGTCGGTGCAATGCGTATGTAACGTCCCTCGCGATTGAGCACAATCAGCAGGTCATCCATCGCCGAAAAAATCGTCCGCAGCTCGGCCTCCGAGGCCTCAAGACGACGTAATGTCTGCTGTTGCTTCGTGATATCCCGACAGGAAGCAACAATTCGTTCCTCACCGGCTGCATCATCCTCAATCAGGCACAGCGTTAGGACAAGATGGCGCTGGCTGGTCGTCGTTATTTCGCACGCGCATGTTTCGCGCTGACGTAGCACTTGCCCAAGCTGCTCGTTGAGGGTTGTCGCCAAAGAGGCTGGCAAAACCCGCTCAAGGGGCATACCCACCCAATCAGCGGCGCTCAGGTCAAACATTTGGCAGAAAGCCGTGTTGTGTACCAAAAGCCGAAAGGCTTTCTTTTTGACACTCACAACAAAAATGCCATCGCTAATGGTGTCGAAGATCGTGCGCAACACCGGTCCCGATGCTTGCAGCAACTCGCTACCTGAAATGGCGCGACCCCGAAAGAAGACAGCCAACGCCTTTGCGTTGCTACTCATACATCGCCCACTAGCGTTAACAATATCTGCTTATTCTAGTCCCAGCCTCTCAGGGTCTTTATACAGTAGGCTACACTTTCGACTCATTACACCTACAGCAGCAGGCGGCAAGACTACAGCTATCGGGAAAGCTATCGGGAACCGAGCCTTGATCTCCCTGCTTCCGTCTGCGTAGGGTGGGTTGGCCCATATCCTATATGTGTATATCCCGTCAGCCTTCTAATGACTGCACAGAGTCTTGAAGGGCGTACCCTCACTGAGACGAGATTCGGCGATTTTCAGAATGCCCGTGAACACAGCATTAGTCTAAGCAAACTCAAGCGCACGTATGCCGCTCATAAGTGGCTAACTGTCAATAAAGAGTCCTGATGAGTTACTTTAAAAATTAGGGCTAAATTAAACCCCCTACTATGGCTAAGTAAGGGGCAAACCATCTTATTCAAGGAACTACTCTGAGGGCGTCTGCTAAACGCTAACTAGCAATTAAGTGAGACTATTCTTCGACGAAGCTGTAGCTGCCGCCATCTAGCTCACAAATATCAACTTCGTAGTGTTCGATTATCTCACCATCTTCAAAGATGCCGAGAACATCGTACAGGCATTCAGGCAAACCATCAGCAATGCTGACAATACCTTCACCTTCGGGTTCTAAGACATCAGCACCAAGAAGGTCATCGCCCCACTCTTCTTCAGTGCTAGCACCGATATAAAACTCAGTCAGCCCAAAGCTTGTGTCATTAACCAACGTAAAGCTAATGTCTTGAGCCCAGGCTGCTGAGGCAGACAGAACGCCAACCGCAGCTAATGAAAGCCAGGCGTAACGCATATATTCACTATGTGAAAGAATTTCTGAACCCTAGCATTTCTGGATACCAAGTCAAGTGCTCTCAGACTGGACTTAAAAGTAAACATTAATTTTGAGGAATGTGTGAGATCAAAACAATCCAGCAGCTTAGCCATCAATTTTGCTGGATTGCTAAGATCTTTAGCATTTTACTTTGACTACTTTTAGGTCATGTGTTGCTGCATCAAACCCAAACTCCACTAGGGCTTACACTCTGCCGCGCTAAAAAAAGCCCCCTAAAGGGGCGGTGCTTAGGATGATCAGCTAGGCCGCTGGCGTTAGAACGAAAGACCCAGTTTTAATCCCAAGAGGGCATGGCCGAACATTACGCAGAGGGCGGTGCTGCCCAGGTAGGCATGGGCGGTACGAAGATTAGCACGATCCCCAAAGAACCAGGACAGGACTGCGTTAGCGCCCAATAGGCTAATCACCAGTGAACCCGTCCAGAAGTGGTAGCTCGACAAAATCGGCTCGCCCTGCATCACCAAGGACAAGAGACCGCCGCTGTAACCCAGCACAATAAAGGCGGTCATCAGCTTGGCAAAAAGCTTGTGGTTGTAGAGGGTCTTTTGGGTCTGAGCAGCGTCAGCTTCACCGGCGAGGCGCAGGGCCCGCCCTTGCCAGCCAGCCAGGCCAACAGCGGTACCCATGGCAAAAATAACAATCCCCATCATCAAGGGGTGGCCCCAATGAGTAATCGCACTCGGTAAGGCTAAGCCTCGAAATATTGCTGCAATCGGCTCGAGCTGAGTGCTGAGCCATTCACGCACGGCATCCATACAACTTCCCTAAACGTCCATCGCTACGATAGCGAGGCTTTTTGGCTCAGTTCAAGCTTCTTAATGATTTCTCGAGTGGTGCTCCCGATTATCAGCAAAATTTTTCTATGGTAGTTATTGTTGATACTTTAAATGTCGCTAGCGACAATGGTGTGGTGCTGGTGTGCTTAACCAGCAATTATGACTCGGACTTTTGCGAGCTGCCCACGGCCAACGATGCTCAGGATAGATGTAAATCGAGGCGTACGGGTACGGTGCCGCTGAGGGGTTTAACACAGTGGGTTGTCGCCAGCATGGCATTGCTTTCGACAGGTCGAACACCAGCTTGAAACGACACTGTGATGTGTGGCTGCGGGTTTTGGCTGGGGATATGGGCGGGTAGGGCCACTTGGATGGCTTGGATGCGGTCATTCCACATTTCGGCAATCAATTGGGCTTCACACTCAAGGCCAACCCACTGTTGCCACTGAGCCGGATCAATGCCGTATTGCAGGGTGATGTGGTGCGGTTTGCCTTTGGGGTAGCGGCGGGGAATTGCGAGGGGTTGCAGCAGTACTGCCCATAGAATGGCTGTCATCGCTGGAGTCTCATCCCAGTATTAAGGATTGGTTGGGTGCCGGACTGGGCTGGAGTGCGCTCAAGAAGTGAAAGACTGCCGGTGACTGCTTCCCCTCGGCCCACATGGCAGCGCCAATAATCCGCTCTAGCCGTACGGGCAGAGAACGCACACTCACACCGTTGGGAATGGGCAGAGCGGCCAGGCGGGGCAAGATGGCGGCTCCTAGTCCCTGGGCGACCATGCTGACGATGGTCGAGTCTTCTTTGATTTCGTAGGCGGTGGTCAGCGCCTGACCCCAATGTGCCCAGTGTTCGCGCACAACGGTTGTACATTCGGCGTAGTTGTAAAGAATAAAGGGATAGGCAGCTAGCTCGGCCCAACTGAGGTGCTCGGGAATTGGGTGGCGGGTGGGCGGTAGCAGGACGACATACTCGTCGCGGGCAATTTCCCAGGTCATAAACTCGCTAGAGCGGGGCAAGGGTACCAAACCAATATCAACGCGGGCGGTGCGGAGTGCGTCTTCAACACCTAGGGGGTCGGTTTCGATCAGGCTGACTTCGACTTGGGGATAGTGACTGCGAAAGGCGGCCACCTTAGAAGGCAGGATGTGGGTGGCAGCACTGCGAAAGGAGGCGACACGTACCCGCGCCATGCCTCGGGCGGCTTCGACATCACGATTGATTTCGGCTTCGATCGCGAGCATCTGCGTGGCATGGCTGAAAATTTGTTCGCCAATAGGGGTAAGGCTGGCCCCAAAGCGGCCCCGATGCAGCAGTTTCACGCCCAGATCGCTCTCCAGGCTCGCGATCGCCCGACTGACGGAGGATTGAGCCAAGTCCAGTTCGAGGGCGGCTTCGGAGAAACTGCCACTCTTCGCGATCGCGACCAGTACCCGCAGTTGCGCCAGTTGCATCGGCACGTTCTCAGAATACCCACCAGTGTAGACAGACCGCTGTGAGTCTAAACAGGGCTTAGTGGAGAAAGTGACGCGTACCCGTGAAGATCATCGGCATACCCGCCGCATCGGCGGCTTCGATAGATTCGGCATCACGGATGCTGCCACCGGGCTGAATAATCGCCGCAATGCCCGCCGCTGCCGCTGTCGTGACGCTATCCGCAAAGGGAAAGAAGCCATCACTCGCCAGGACTGCCCCCTGAGCCTGGCTGCCTGACTGGTTGAGAGCAATGGCGGCAGCACCGACACGGTTCATTTGGCCGGCCCCGACACCGAGGGTTTGAAGATCGTGGGCAACAACAATCGCGTTGGATTTGACGAAGCGGCAGACATGCCAGGCAAAGCGCAGGTCGGCCCATTGCGCCGCGCTGGGTTGGGTGGTCGTCACGACGCGCCATTCGGGTTCGGGCGCGGTGTCGGGTGCTTGGACAAGTAAACCACCGGCAATCGCTCGGTACTGCGACCCCCCGCCAGCGCGTAAGTCGGGCAGCACCAGCACACGCAGGTTTTTCTTGGTGGCCAGAATGCCTAAAGCAGCATCCTCAACGGCTGGCACAACAACACACTCCAGGAAGGTTTCGCTAAGGGCTTGGGCGGTCGCGTCATCCAGAGGCTGAGTTAGGGCGACAATGCCACCAAAAGCAGAAACAGAGTCGGCGGCGAGGGCGCGGCGGTAGGCTGTTTCAAGATCCGTCGCGATCGCGACCCCGCAGGGGTTGGTGTGCTTAATAATCACTGCCCCTGCTTGGCCCGTCTCAGTCGGTAAATCGGCCGCAATCGAGCGGGCGGCTTCGAGGTCAATCAGGTTGTTATAGCTCAGTTCCTTGCCCTGAAGTTGGGTTGCGGTACTCCAGCCCGCATCCTCTAAGCGGTACCAGGTGGCGGGTTGCTGGGGGTTCTCGCCATAACGCAGAGACTGCTGCACCGTACCCGAGACCAACAGGGGAGCCGGCGCCCTGTCGTGTTGGGCCAGATAGTTCGCGATCGCGACATCGTACTGGACAATCCGCTCAAAGGCCGCCCGCGACCACTGCCAGCGCTGCTCCAGGCTGACCTCATCGGCGGCCAAGGCGGCCAGATAGTCTCCATACTGGGCCGCATTCGTCAACACACTGACATGGGCATAGTTCTTCGCCGCCGCCCGCACCAAAGTCGGCCCGCCAATATCAATTTGCTCGATGGCCTCCGCCAGGGTTACATCAGGTCGGGCCACCGTCGCTTCAAAGGGATAAAGATTAACGACCACCAACTCAATCGCCGGAATCGCCTGCGCCGCCAAATCGGCGACATCACTGGCGACATCGCGCCGCGCCAAAATGCCACCGTGAATGCGTGGGTGCAGAGTCTTGACCCGACCGCCCAGCATCTCCGGCGCACCCGTATGCTCTGGCACCGTCATTACCGGAATACCAGCAGCCTTGAGGGTTTTTGCCGTGCCGCCGCTACTGATAATCGTGAACCCGTGGCGGGCGACCAGAGCCTGGGCGAGTTCAACAATGCCGGTTTTGTCGGCCACACTGAGCAGGGCGATGCGTGACATGGTTCAGAGGTACAGAACTGCTTTGGCAGTCTATCGCGATCGTTGCCGATCTGCTTCTCTTATGGCTCTGTCAAGACAATCTCACTCTGCAACACCGTGCGGCCCCCAAAGCGCAGCAACACCTCTAGCGAGGCCAGTCGGTTCTGCCAGGTACCAATTCGATAAGGCCGCTCCAGGGACTCTAAGCGCATCCACTCGGGCAAGGCTGCCACATAATCAGCCAAAAATACCTGTGCCTGTTCAACACTCGCAACACTGGGCGCCTCTGCCAGCGCTGCTAGCTTGGCTGCCAATTGCTCGGTCTGGGTCTGCCACTCTGCCTCTGCCGCCTCAGACATCCAGATTTGATCATTCGCCAGCAATACGCGCCATTCCTGCTGCAAGACAGCAAAGCGCTCAACCGCCGCCGCAAAGGGATACCGATAGGGGATCTGACCGGTGGGAACCCGCGACTGGCTGAGGATACCCTGCAACGTCTCATCCAGTTGCCGCGCTGCAAACAAGGAGTAGCCGCCTGTGGGCAAGTCGCGCACCACTTGCATCTGATCGAGAAACTCTACCGCTGGCAAGTCAAGCAGGTTCACGCTGGGCAAAAACAAGACTGGCGCTCGAGTTACCACATCGAGGTTAGGCCGCACCAACTGCTCCAAGCGGCGCGTATCTTCGGCATAGGTCATCGGCACCAGCAAATCAATATCGCCTCGGCTAATCCAGGTCTCCCATTCCTGTTGCAGCTTCTGCATCCGCTCGTTGTAGGGCATCGCATAGACCGCCGTGGACATAATCACACGCGGATTGAGGCGGCGGGCGTGACTGCTCAGCAGCGCGACCACTTCACTCACCTGTTGCGCCCGAAAATCCGTCCACAATTGCCACAACGATCGATCGCGACTAGGGCTCAAGCTATAGGGATCAACACCCGTCAGCTGTTCAAACTGTTGCCGCGCTGCCTGGCCATAGCCAAAGGTGGCATCGCTACCCGCATTTTGAAAGGGATAGCGAATGTAATCGAGCTGAATACCATCAACGCCATAGTCTTCAATCAGCTCCGTCACCAAACTCGTGAGGTAATTGCGCACCCCCGGATTGGCCGGATCAAGCCATGTCTCCGGTTGTCCTGGCGGAAACATCTGACCCCGGTTGGTAATATTCGCCCATTCGGGATAGGCCGTCAGCACTGGCCCCACATAATCTGGGGGCAAACTTACTGCTGGCAGCGCGTTATGGCGTGTGTTCCCCACGGCAAAAGTCCACATCCACGCATGCAGCTCAAGGTCACGCTCACGGGCCAGCTCAACCGCCGCCCGCAACGGATCCCAGTGGCGCGTCAGCGGATTCTGCGCTGGGGCAACCCGACTCGGATAAATCGGAAAACCAGCATTAATCGTCTCAAAGAAAACCGTGTTGATGCCGGCTGCTGCCAGGCGGTCAAAGACTACCGCCAAGCCCTCTTTGGAGCCCGCTTCGACAATCGTGCCCCGATCAAGCCAAATCGCCCGTACTTCCGGCAGCGCTGTCAGGTGATCTATGGGGTAGTTTTGCCAGAGTGAGGTCCGAGCCTGCTCAAACTCTTGACGAACCCGTTGATACTGGCCGCTTTCCACCCACTGGGGCAAGCTATCCAGCACCGCCTGGGCATCAGCAACGACAGTGCGGAACTGCAACGGCAAGGAGTCTAGGGTATTTTGGCTGGCATCCGTTGTCAGAATGGCGCTCTCAACCCGCCCCAAAAGATTACCCAGCTCTTGACGCATCGACAGCATCTCGAGGGTATTGACCGGCAGCTCGCTCAGGGGTTGGGGTGCCGCCGCCGTTGTTGTTGCGGGTTGACTCGTAACCACCTGGCCGGCAAAGCGATCCAAGGCTGCCTGCAACCACGCCTGATCAACGTCAGGGCTATTGCCCCAATCCCAACCCAAATACACACTGTGCTGGTTTGCCAAAACGGCAGCGGGGCTCCCCGGCTGGTCACTCCAGGTCGCACTCAAGCGGCTACTGACATCAAGTGGCACCAACACACCGCCCGGAATCGGCTCCGCCGGTGCCGCCGGTGCCCAATCATTACCACCAAAGCTTGTTGCCGCGACTGGCTGCGGCCCACTCAGGGGGGTACTCCAATAGCCACCCACCAAACCACTCAGGGGCTCGCCATTACGCACCAGGCCACTCACAACCAAGCGCCCCTGCTCTGTCTCAACCCAGTCGCGTAGCAGATCCACCTGCTGGGCATTCAAACGCCCCGGCACCGGAATAAACAGCACCTCAACCTCACGCAGCCGATCGCGAGTCAGTTCTGGCAAGTCGAGCGTCACACTGCGAGCATTAAGGGAATCTAGTTGCGTCGCGATCACACCCCAGTTTAAAAGTGTTGGATCTCGTAAAACGGTCAGCACCGGCTGCGCGAAAGCTGGACTGATCCACAGCGCACTACCCACCGCCGCACCCACAACTGACTGCCAGAGCATACCGACGTCGCCTCACGAATGTTTCATATCTTACGGTCAAGCCCCTTGATCGAACCGGCTCAACGGTTACATTCTTTTTTTGTCTGCCAGTACGTGTCTTCATCATTAACCTGAGATCGCACACCGCCACCGCAGATGTAGCGATACCTTGCATTCCTCACGCCTCAAGACCACCACCGCCAGTAACCACAAATTTCTGCAAGGAATCATCAATGATTAATTACAGATCGGCAACAATCACAGCCCCAAAGTTAGGTAGTCAAGGCGATGGGATAGGCGGCCCAATCCTGATATGTAATAGGGCAAGACCACAGCTGAAGATTTCGCTGCGTAAAATAACCAGAAGGGTAACCGAGGCAAGCCGTGACTAACCGTTCGATGACCTTTAGCCAATGGCTAGGTCTTATTGCCATCATTATTGTCATGGTCGTGCTGTGGCAAGTGCGGCAGCTATTGCTGCTGCTCTTTTCCGCGATTGTCATTGCCGTTGCCCTCGACACCCTCGCCCAAGTTCCCCAGCGGCGCGGCTTCGCCCGTGGTCCCTCGCTCCTAATTACAACCCTCACGGTTGTCGTCCTGCTCATTGCTGTAGGCCTACTCGTCATTCCGGCTCTGATTGATCAATTCAGTGCGTTTATTGATCTCGTGCCACGCGCCCTCAATCAAACCCAGGTTCTTGTTGAAGATATTTTGCAGCGCCTACCCACCGATGTTGAGTTGCCCAGTCTACGCGAAGTTTTCAACACCCTGATACCCCAAACCAGCCGTCTGATCGAGCAATCCTTCAGCTTATTTTCCTCATCCCTCAATGTTGCGATCAGTCTCTTCCTGGTGCTTATCCTGACGACCCTGCTGCTGGTTGATCCGCTTGCCTACGCGGACGCCTTCACCCGCATCTTCCCCAACTTTTACCGCCCGAAGGTGCGCTTTATTCTCAAGCGCTGCACAGTGTCTCTCCGGGGTTGGGTCTTGGGTGTGCTGATCAACTCGCTTTTTGTCAGCTTGATCAGCGGCATTGGCCTCATGATCTTGGGCATTCCGCTGGTTTTGGCTAATGCTGTCATTGCCTTCTTTTTCAATTTCATTCCCAACATCGGTCCAACCCTCAGCGTCATTCCACCGATTTTGGTGGCGCTAACCGTTGCGCCCTGGAAAGCGGTTGGGGTACTGATTCTTTATGTGATTATCCAGAACGTCGAAACAGCCGTACTCACACCGATGATCATGGCGCGGCAAGTATCCCTGCTACCCGGCCTCATCTTGATTGCACAGTTGATTTTTGCATCCTTTTTTGGCTTTCTGGGTTTATTTCTCGCCTTACCCCTCGCTGCCGTTGTTCAGGTATGGCTCCAGGAGGCGATTATTCGTGATGTTCTGGATCGCTGGGAAGGATCATCGGAGGCATTGCCACCCTCCTTGCAAACAACTCTGTCGGAACACCAGCCGGTCACTCAGCGGGTAGACAGTGGTTCAGCGCCAGCAACTTCTAGCACGGCCGATTCTGATATTGCCGAGGCCGTCACGGCAGATCCGCACGCGTAAAGCCATGCGCGCAGACACCAGGCAGCACTCATTGTGATCAAGCCTTAGCGATACACTGGTTAGAGAGCATTATGAATTATCCCTATGACCGTGGCTTTGCCAACCCTGGTGTCATCCAATCAGTCACCCAACCAATCGCTGTATCCTCTGACAATTGACCGTACGCCCGAGGGGCATTTGTCTGTGGGTGGCTATGATGTCGTAGCGTTGGCCAAAACCTACGGCACACCGCTCTATATTGTTGATGAAGCCACCATTCGCAGTGCCTGCCAGCAATACCATGACAGCTTTGCCCAGTTTTATCCGGGGTCAGCGCGCGTTCTCTTTGCAACCAAAGCCTGGAATTGCCTCGCTATCTGCGCCCTGGTGGCCCAAGAAGGGCTGGGGTTGGATGTTGTCTCGGGGGGTGAGCTGACGACAGCGCTGCAAGCGGGTGTTGCCCCGGAACTCATCTATCTCCACGGCAACTACAAATCAGCGGCTGAGCTTGAGCTTGCCCTTGAGCATGGCGTCACGATTGTTGTCGATAATGCCCACGAGCTGACCCAATTGGTTGCCTGGGAACGTCCCGCCCGCATTATGCTGCGCATTACACCCGGTATTGAGTGCCACACCCACGAATACATTCGCACCGGCCACCTCGATAGCAAATTTGGCTTCGACCCCAATCAAGTCGCTGAAGCATTTGCCACGGTTGCCGCTGCTTCGCATCTCAACTTTGTCGGCATTCATGCGCATATCGGCTCGCAAATTTTTGAGCTACAGCCCCACCAAGACCTTGGCGGCGTCATGCTGAGCCTGTGGCAACAAGCCCTAACAGCGGGCCTAACACCCACAGAACTGAATATTGGCGGTGGCTTGGGCATTCGCTACCGCGAGGACGACGATCCGCCCGCGATCGCGACTTGGGTTGAAGCGGTCTCGCGGGGTGTCACCACCGCCTTCCGCGCGGCTGGCCTTGATTTACCCTTGCTACTCAGTGAGCCCGGGCGTTCTTTGGTGGGTACCTCAACTGTTACCGCTTATACCGTCGGGGGCCGCAAAGAGGTACCGGGCATCCGCACCTATATCAGCGTCGATGGTGGCATGTCGGATAATCCGCGTCCGATTACCTACCAAGCCCAATACACGGCCCTGATTGCCAACCGACCGGATGCCGAGGCTACCAACGTGGTGACAGTGGCCGGTAAACATTGTGAATCGGGTGATATTTTGCTGCGGGATGTGCGCTTGTGTGAACCGCAAGCTGACGAAATTCTGGTGGTATTAAGTACAGGTGCCTATAACTACAGCATGGCTTCCAACTACAACCGGCTGCCCCGTCCGGCGGCAGTGCTGGTGGCTGAGGGCCAAGCAACCGTGATTATCGATCGCGAAACCTGGGCCGATGTCCGGCGCTACGATCGCTTACCCGAGCACCTCCGTTGATCGTTTCGTCAGGATCATGAAATGCTCAGGGCGCTGCCCACCTGGATCAGCGACATTCCCCTGGCGACGTGGCTCGACTGGGGTATTGTCACGGCGCTCATGGGGGCCGCCCTCTACCTCACGCGTCGATCGCGAGCGGTTTGGCTGGTGCGGGGCTACCTATTACTGTTGCTGCTCTCGTCTCTGAGTACACCCTTTCCGCTGCTCCGCCAGGTCTTGAGCACCTTACTCTTGGGCGCCGCCGTCGCCCTCGCCCTGTTGTTTCAGCCCGAACTGCGCCGTTTTCTCGAAGCCCTGGGGCGGGGTGAGTGGCTCCATCTGCTCACAGAATTACTAGAGGGCGAAAACCCCCAGCGCGTCGATCGCGATACCCTGGCTCGCCTCAAAGACGAGCTTGTCCCAGCCGTGCAAGATCTCGCTAAAAATCGCATTGGTGCCTTGATCCTCATCGAGCGCTCTCCCCTTGAGCCCGAAGTCTTCAAAGAGCGCGGTGTACCGATCAACGGCCTCCTTTCCCAAGAAATTCTCCAAACAATCTTTCAAACCTCGACCTTGCTGCATGATGGCGCGGTTGTCATCCGCAACGACCGCATCATTACCGCCGGTACCCTGCTGCCCATTAGCGAAAAGCCCGCTGTCCGTCAGTTAGGAACCCGCCACCGCGCGGCCATGGGCATCACTGAAATCACCGACTGTCTCTGTGTCGTTGTCTCCGAAGAAACAGGCTCGATTTCCCTCGCCATCAATGGCAGCCTCATGCGCATCAGCCCAAGCATTAGCCTCAGTGCCCTGCTCGAAGACCACCTCCGACCTGCTACGCTGGCAACGATTGCCGCCGAGGCGCCGACCGTGCGCCAACGCCTCTTTTCCCTGCTCCGCGCTACCCTGCTCCGCCAATGATTGCTCTGACGCAGCTTCCCAGCGATCTTCAGTCCACGGCGCTGCCGCAGCATGTGGCCGTGATTATGGATGGTAATGGGCGCTGGGCCCAGCAGCGGGGTCTGCCGCGTTTGGTTGGCCACCGCCAAGGCGTGATCGTCCTCAAAGAACTCCTGCGCTGCTGCAAAGACTGGGGCATTCCAATGCTCACCGCCTATGCCTTTTCAACGGAAAACTGGGGCCGCCCCCAACCCGAGGTTGAGTTCTTACTAGTGCTCTTTGAGCGGGTCTTGCGTTCCGAGCTGGCCGAAATGCAGGCCGAGGGGGTGCGCATTCGCTTTATCGGCGACCTCAGCCAACTGCCCCCCAGCCTCCAAAGCGAAATTCAAACCGCCGTGCAAGCCACCGCCAGCAACACTGCCGTTCACTTGACAATCGCGACCAATTACGGCGGTCGCCAAGAAATCCTCCATGCCTGCCAAACGATCGCGACCCTTGTCCAAGAGGGCCGTCTCAGTCCCCAGGAGATCACGGCTGAGCTCTTTGCTCAGCACCTCTACACCGCCGATTTGAGCGACCCCGACTTGCTGATCCGCACCAGCGGCGAACAGCGCCTCAGCAACTACCTGCTCTGGCAGATGGCCTACACCGAGCAGTACTTTACGCCCACACTCTGGCCCGACTTTGACCGCAAAGCCTTTCATCAGGCCCTCCTGAGCTTCCAAACTCGCGATCGACGTTTTGGTAAAGTCTAGGCGGAAACCTCGCTCAGCAACACCTCCAGCTGACTCAAGCTCTGACGCGCATCTTGGGCCCGCGTCGACAGGGAGGCAACCACTTCGTTCGCATTGGCCGCTGCTTCAACCGATAACTCGGTCTGCTTCTGAATCCGATCGACAATGCCTTTAATGCGGGTACTGGCCTCAGTGGTGCGGGAGGCCAGCTTCCGAATTTCACCACTCAGGGTCGAAATACCCGGATTACTGTTCGAGCGGTTGGCATCCACCGCCGCGTTAAACGACAACAGCCGAATAAAGCCAGCCACTTCCAAAATCAAGTCTGTAATCTCGGCAATCTCACGCAATTCTTCCGACAACTGACGGCTGACCTCGCTAAAGTTATCAGCAATGTTACGGGTTGCAGCGATCCCTTCAAACGTCGCATCAAAGCTATTGCGCCCCTGAGCCGAGAACACCGACGCAATCTCGATAATGCGTTGATTAAGCTGAGCCAGCTCCTCCGAGCGCCCCTGAGCCATCCGCCGCTCCTGTTGCAGCGCTTCATTCTGGCTCAGAATCTGCGCTTGCTGCTGCTCCAGTGCTTTAACGTACTGCTGACTTTTTTGTCGCTCTTCATGGAGCGCCCCCAAAACACGGCGCAACTTACGCTGCTCCTCTTGCAGACGCTGCTGTGTCCCCAGTTGTACCTGGGCCTGAGCGACCAGCAGTACCGGCACATCCAGCAATTGATAGTCATCATCGGCGAGCTTGACAACTACCGGGTCGTAAATATACTCCTCACTGCGTTCAAAAGCCTTGGCTGCCGCTTCAACAACCGTCAAATCACCGTCAAGACACAGATAATCGCGCGGGCGAAACTCTAAAATGGCACTGACCGGCTTCTTGCGAAAAACATCCATACCATAGGGTGTGCTCAGCATCCATTCGAGCACAGAGCGCCGAGGCAGCATCCCCAACAATTCATCATCATCATCAATAACGACAACACCGCACAAACTGGGGTCATCCTCCAGACGACGCACAATGTTGCCACAGGCTGTGTCCGCAATAACCTGAAAATTAATGAGGTTTAGCTCGCGCAAAATCTTCTCGTAGGCACGGCGTTTTTGTTCGGCAGATGTAGCTACAGCCATGATTGAAAAGCTCCGGTGAGACGCTGAGGCGAAGAGTAACAGAGGGCTGCCAAAGCAACTAACCTCCTATTACAACAATACCCAACAGCTCCCCTTTTTCGCTGTATCCCAGTATGCTTTGCTAGATGCTTTGGTGGTGCGATGCACACCTTATCAGCACTACAATTTGCTTTGTCGCCGCTTTATCAAATAATCTAAAGCAAATCTATGGGTTTAGTGTTGAAACATCATGGGCAAAGCACCAAGCACTATCTAAAATTCTTAGTCTCGTCTTAACCTTTATTTAAACTTAGCTTAAATGTCAAATCAGCAGCGCTGCCTTTAATCTAGTAGGTAAGTGTGTTCGGTGTAGTGCAAGTTCACTAAGTTTATTGGGATGCGAACATGCGAGCAGGTGCTGTTGTGACGGATCGGCCGATTGCGTTTACGGTATCAACAACCAAAGAGTTGTTGACAATTCTCCAAAGCGCTCGGGTCGCGATCGCGATTAATGCTAACAATGCCATACTTTCGCGGGGCCTCTTCGATAAAGCCAAGTTGCCCCGTTCCTTATTTGTCTGCGCCAAACTCCAAGAGGCCAGCTTCCGGGGTGCTGATCTCAGCGAGTCAGACTTCTCTCAGGCAAGTTTAGTGCGGGTCAACCTTGGCAAAGCGCGTCTCAGCGGCTCATGCCTTGATGGCGTTGAGGCTGACTATGGTCGTTTCGCCAAGGCCGCACTCGACCGTGTCAGTGCCGCCGAAGGCCGTTTTTGTTACGGTGACTTCGGGAGTGCTAACCTTGCAGCCTTCAAAGCTGATCGCAGCAACTGTTTCCAGGCAAACTTTAGTGGCAGCAACCTCCAATTCAGCTCATGGGTGGAGGCAGCACTCACGAACTGTATTTTTGATGACTGTGACTTGCGTCAGGTCAACTTTAGTGATGCCAACCTGACCGGCAGCAGCTTTACCAACGTTCAAATTGAAGGTGCTGACTTTACCAACGCGAAGCTCAGCGATGACCAGCGTGAAAACCTTAAACGTATTGCTAATGGCATGAATAGCGCCACCGGCCGCTATACATTTGCCTCCCTAGAGGTCGGGGATGATCGCAAAGAGAAGCGCAAGCTCTTCGGCCTCATCTAACGCCGCCCCGTCATGGTGGGCTCGTTACCATCAGTAATTGCAGATCAGCACCTCAGATACCGCCTGACGTTGACTGGGTTTACTGTTCACTAGGCGTGGCGCCATTACCGTATGAATGGCAAAACCGTCATACAGCGCCCGAATAAAGGGTGTATCGGCGTTGGAGAGCAGCACATATACCCCTTGCTCACTCAAGTGCGTCACAAAATCCCGCAAAGCCGTTTGGTCCGCCCGGCTAAAGTCATGCTGGGCGTAGCGCGTAAATGATTGGGCATCAAGTCGGTCGTAGGGAGGGTCGCAGTAAACCCAATCACCGGCCTGGGGTTGAATCGCCTGATAGCCTTGGTGCCGTAGCGTCACCTTAGCCAGGGCTGCATGACAGGCCCAAATTACCTCTGCCTGGACAATGCCAGGCTTACGGTAGCGCCCAAGGGGCACGTTAAACTCGCCTTTACTATTCACACGCCAGAGGCCGTTGTAACAGGTTTTATTGAGATAGATAAAACGAGCCGCGATCGCGATCGGCGCCGTCAAATGATGCTGGCTGCGCACACCGTAGTAGTACTCAGGGCTGTGCTGCTGGGCGTGCGCTTCGAGGGCCGCAATCAAATCCGCAGGCGCTTGCTGAATCACTCGATAGGTTGTCATCAAGTCTGGATTGGTATCCGACAAGGTAGCGCCGGTAAGTTCGCCCACACCGTGGCCATCAGCTACCGCGAAAAACAGTGCCCCGCCCCCCACAAACGGCTCATAGTAATGCTGGGGTCGCTCAACAAACGCCGCCGGTCGATGGTGCAGCAGCGTCGGCATCAGGCTACGTTTGCCGCCTACCCATTTGACAAACGGCGTGGCCATAGGCAATCCCCAGTACACCCCGAAGTCGCGACACCCGCAAGGCCTGATCGCTCAAGGCTTCACCAGCACGCGAAAACAAGCTTAATCTGCCATACTCAAGGTTACTAACCAGTGCTAGCCTAGTAGTCTAGGCATCGTTACATTATCTAAGAGTACCTGTAGTTTCATGATCAAGACCGCACCGAGCTTTACCCATGCAGACTTTGAGGCGCTGCTCAATAAGTACGATTACCACTTCAGCCCTGGGGATACCGTTGCGGGCACCGTTTTTTCCCTCGAACCTCGGGGTGCGCTCATTGATATCGGCGCCAAAACCGCAGCCTTCATCCCGCTGCAAGAAATGTCAATCAGCCGTGTCGATAGTCCCACCGAAGTTCTGAACCTCGGTGAAACACGCGAGTTCTTCATCCTCACCGAAGAAAACGAAGAAGGTCAGCTAACGCTCTCGATCCGCCGCATTGAGTACATGCGCGCCTGGGAGCGGGTACGTCAACTGCAAAAAGAAGATGCCACCGTTCGCTCCGAAATCTTTGCGATTAACCGGGGTGGTGCCTTGGTTCGGGTCGAAGGTTTACGCGGTTTTATTCCGGGTTCGCACATCAGCACCCGCAAACCCAAAGAAGATTTGGTCAACGAAGAGTTACCCCTCAAATTCCTTGAAGTCGATGAAGATCGCAACCGCCTCGTTCTCAGCCACCGCCGCGCCCTCGTTGAGCGGAAGATGAACAAGCTTGAAGTGGGCGAAGTCGTCATCGGTACCGTACGCGGTATCAAGCCTTACGGTGCCTTCATCGATATTGGCGGCGTCAGTGGTCTGCTTCATATCTCCGAAATCTCTCACAACCACATCGAAACACCGCACACAGTGCTGAATGTGAACGACGAAGTCAAGGTCATGATCATCGACCTTGACGCTGAGCGCGGTCGGATTTCCCTATCGACCAAGCAACTGGAGCCGGAACCTGGCGATATGACCCGCGATCCCGCTGAAGTGTATGCTCGTGCCGAAGAAATGGCCGAGAAGTGGCGTCAAGCCCGTGCTGCTGCCGAGGCGGGCGAAGGTGAAATGATCGAAGAAGCCGTAGTGGCCTAACACGCTCTGTTGACCTCTAGATTTATGGCAGGGCTGGTGTCTAACCAGCCTTTTTTATTGCCATTATCGTAATGGTGCTAATTCGTGCAGGCAGCGGCCCTGGCAGCAAACCGTTCCATAGTCAAATCTCCAATTACCGAGACACTTTTTGCGTCCAAGAAGTCTACCCAGAAGGTATCTAACCGCTAAGGGTGTCTCGTTATTGCCTGGACTTACTATGACTACCATCTCAGCCCGCCTTGAATACCAGAATGGCTTTGGTATGAAGGCAGGTCGCTGTTGCTGTATTAGCCATCCATCGCTGTTTGTAACCCGAGAGCTGGCAGCACAAAAACTTGCGGCCAGCCTGCTAGTCGAACCTAAGGTCTGAGACCTACACTCAAACCAGTAATACCGAGAGGCCCTATGCGAACCTTCCTGCTTGTGCTGCTGCTCCTGCTTGCGCCCGCCAGTTGGGCTCAGGATGCTGAGACAGATACAGGTTTAGAAGGCACAACTCCCCCTACAGCAGACGACGAGACCTTAACCGAGCCCTCAGCTGAGCCTGCCGTAACACCAGCTACCGAGACCGTTAGTGAAGCAATGTTGACCAGTTTTGTCACCTCCTTGTTAGCCATTCAACCGCTTCTCGAAGAAGCCAGCACTGCCCTCTTGGCCACCGAAAGTGATGCCGAGCGCCAAGAAATCGAACAACGCTTTGAAGACCAGGCGATCGCGATCATTGATACCAACCAACTCAGCGTCGCTGACTACCGCCGCCTCATTACCCTTGCCAACAGTGATGAAAGCTTTACCCAGCGTGTGGCCGCCGAAATTGACCGGCTGCAAGCACTGGCTAGTCCAGCCCCTGAAGCCTCAACCGATGCCGCGCCTGACAATGCCCCGGCTGCCGAGACAACTGAGCTAGAAACGCCGTAGCGCTCTCCTTTTTTAAGGGCTAACGAGCAGCACTTTAGTGCGACAAAATCTGCGAAAGGAAGAGCTTCGAGCGTTCCTCCTGCGGATGATGAAAGAACTCCTCGGGTGTATTCTCTTCAATAATGTTGCCCTGGTCAAAAAAGATTACCCGATCTGCAACCTCGCGGGCAAAGCCCATTTCGTGGGTCACACAGACCATCGTCATCCCGCTTTCAGCCAGCTCACGCATAACATCCAGCACTTCTTTGATCATTTCCGGGTCAAGGGCTGAGGTTGGCTCATCAAACAAAATCACCGTTGGGTTCATCGCCAACGCCCTCGCGATCGCGACCCGCTGCTGTTGTCCCCCCGAGAGTTGCCCCGGAAACTTCTTCGCCTGCTCCGCAATCCCAACCCGATTCAGCAGTTCCATTGCCCGCTCTTCCACGACCGCCCGCTTTTCCTTCTTCACCCACATGGGGCCAAGCGTTACATTCTGAAACACTGTCAAGTGTGGAAAAAGGTTAAATGACTGGAACACCATCCCCACTTCGCGCCGGATCGCGTCAATATTGCGGAGGTCACTGGTTAGTTCAATGCCATCGACAACAATGCGCCCTTGTTGGTGTTCTTCCAGGCGATTTATCGTCCGAATAAACGTAGACTTACCCGAGCCCGATGGACCGCAGACCACCACCACCTCACCACGTCGAATCGAGGTTGTTATCCCCTTCAGCACATGAAACTCGCCGTACCACTTATGCACGTCCTCACATTCAATAATTGTTTGGCTTGCTTTCGTGGTTTCGGTTGCGGTAGTAGCAGTCATAACAGTCGTCATACGTTGCCTCTCAGAATAACCCGACTTTTTGGTTGCTTTTCGTACAATTTGCTACGCTCCCCCTCGCCATTTTTCAAGGCACTGCCTAAGCTAGACGTGTATTCGCCAAGCCCGCCGCCATTCCATGAAGAGCCCTGCCTTACTGATGTCCCTCCTCGCCGTCGCTGGCTTCAGTTTCGGCCAACCCGCTGAGGCCCAAGTACTCCAGCGGGTACGTAGTCGGGGCTATCTCATCTGTGGCGTTAACAGCGGCCTGCAGGGGTTTGGTAGCATCGACGAGGCTGGCAATTTTGCCGGCTTTGACGTGGATATCTGTCGCGCTGTCTCAGTCGCAATTTTTGGTAATTCCGACCAAGTTGACTACGTCTCTGTCTCAGCCGCCGCCCGCCAAGAAATGCTCCGTGCTGGCACCATTGACCTGCTCAGCCGTAACACCACCTGGACCCTCGAGCGGGATCGCAACTGGGGCGTCACCTATGGGCCGATTACCTTCTACGACGGCCAAGGCTTCATCGTCAAAGCCGACTCGGGCATCACTCAACTCGAAGACCTCAACGGCAAAACAGTCTGTATTGTTGCGGGCACAACCACCGAGCAAAACCTCGCCGCCACCTTCGGGGCGCGAAACATTGAATTCACTCCTGTCGTGTTTTCTAGTGATGAGGGTGTGTTTGCCGCCTACAACGATGGCCTCTGCGCGACTGCCACCGCTGATCGCAGCTCTCTGTTTACCCGTCGCCTCAGCCTGCCCAACCCCGATGCCCATGTCCTCCTCGAAGAAACCATTTCCAAAGAACCCCTAGCGCCCCTCATTGCCCAGGGAGACAGCCAGTGGCGCGACATCCTCAACTGGACAGTCTTTGCCATGATCCGGGCCGAAGAATTAGGGATCACCAGCCAAAATATCGACAGCTTTCGTGAATCTCCCGACAGCTCAGTACGTACCTTTTTGGGTATTGAAGGTAATCTCGGTGCCTTACTGGGCCTCAACAGTGCCTTTGCTTACAACATCATCAGCCAAGTGGGCAACTATGGCGAAAGTTTTGAGCGTCACCTTACTCCCCTGGGCTTTGAGCGTGGCCTTAATGCCCTGGGCACTGAAGGGGGGCTGATCTATTCACCACCCTTCCGCTAAATATCTAGGTCGAAGTTGACGCAGCACCTTCGGCCCTAAATCAACCCTTAACTACATGCGTCATCTCGAGGCAATGCGAGATGAGATCCAAAATAGTCCTGCCAACAGAGATATCCCCACCGATCCTTAATCAAGCCAGGCAATAGTCCAATATGCTGGAGAAGCTATACGGATCAGACCATGAGCATCGTCGACCTCCTCGAGAATTATGCTGCCGGTCAGCGGGCCTTCAACGATCTTGAGCTCATCCAAGCCAACCTTCAAGGTGTAGACCTACGCAACATAGTCCTCACCAATGCCGACCTCTATCGCAGCAACCTCAGCAGTGGCCTCTTCTACGATTCAAGCTGGATTAACGCTAAGCTGCGTCGCACTAACCTCCACAGTGCCAGTTTTCTCCGAGCCGATCTCAGCGGGGCTGATTTGACCGAAGCCGATCTCAGTGAAGCTTCCTTACAAGCCGCCAACCTCAGCCATGCCCAAGTCTGCCAAGTCGATCTCATCAATGCCTCTCTGGTAGGCGCGAAGCTGCACGGCACCGATTTCACCGATTCAGTGTTCCTGGGGGCCGATTTGAGTAATGCCGACCTCACCGGTGCAATCCTGACCAACGCTGACTTTTTGGGGGCAACATTCTTCAACACGATCATGCCCGATGGTAGCCTCCGCAGCGGCATTGAACCAACCTCCAGCATTCCTGGGTTTACCTGCTTAGACAGCTAAGCATCAGCGAGTTCAATCAGCCTATCGAAGGCTCTGGCAGGTTTGTAGGCTCGGACATTAGCGCTGATTAAACAAGAGCTGATTAAAAAAGACCGGCAAGTAGCCGGCCTGAGCTGGATCTTGAGTTCGGTTCACGAACCTAGCGAATACGACGTTGCGGATCAGGCGTTGGTGCCGCGAGGGGTGAACCTTTTGGCGCACCGGGGTTGAGAGTGCTGAATGTTGAGCCGACCCGGAAGTTTCGCTGCGCCAAACCCTTAGCCGTAACATAGCGCTCATAGGGTACAGTGTCTTCCCCAAACGCTGTTTCGTATTCCTTGCTGTCGATCATCGCATCGACCACAGCATAGAAACCTTTCTTGGAGGCAAGATCAAAGTAGGCATTAATCTCCTGCCGACCATAGGTAGGGCGACCCAACAGACGGCGGTGAATAAACTCGATCGCCTTGGTTACATACAGCTGCGACCAATACTTGTTGCGGAAGAGATCAGACTTCGCCAGTTGCCGGATGAAATCACGCACACTAATCTCACCATTTTCGAGCTTAATCTCCCAATTTTGCAACCGCTGGCCGCTGTAGGGTTCATAGCCATAAACACGCTGATAGCAAGCCCGCAGCACACGCTGGGTAATGCTTTCTGAACCTGTCACACCGGAGATATTACCAATGGTACGACCACGGTTGGCCGTCGTTTGGGTCATACGGATGACCGTGGGTACAGTGCTGCTACCCCGATAGGTGGTGGTATCAGTTGCAGCATTGGGGTTGGCCAGCGTAATGCCACTGGCGATCAAAATCCGCTTGGTATCTTTGCCAAAGGGGGCTGGACGATCACTCGGATTCTTAGAAGCGTTCGGGAAGATCGCTCCAAATTGAATTTCAAGCGGATCGTTGCCGGAGCCGTAGACATGCTGATCCGGCAGCGGGTTGTTATAGTCACTAAATAGGGTAATAAACTGCGGTACCTTCCGCCGGGGCGCTGCATAGTTGTACAGGTCAAATTTCGCCCGCCAGTTAGCACTGGTTTGGGCCTCAATCCCCAAATCACGAATGTAAGGCACAGTTTCTTCGCCAAAGTAGTCGCCGTACTCAGCGCAATCCACCAAAGCATCAACAAGGCCAGCTAGGCCCTTGCGGGTGACGATCGCGAAGTAGCGCGAAAACTCTTCGGTTGTTTCGGGTGCCCGACCCAGGAAATGCTTGAAGGCCAACTCCACGACCCGGCTATTTACAAACGGCGTGTAGAACTGTTGCTGATACAGCGGCGACTTACCGAGGCGGCGGACAAACTCCTTCATCGAGATTTCGCCGTTTTTGACCTTCGACTCCAAATCTGACACCTTTTGACCGTAGGCGCGCCGGATATCCCGCTCAAAAACTTGGCGGTAGGCCGCCTTGATGGCATCTTCTTTTTCGGAGGTAGAGAGGCCGGTCTTCATTGCGAATACCGATACCTTCTCCGCCGCCAGATTATAAATCTGGGGCAGTGTCAGACCCTGCAGCTTGACGCCGGTCGAAGCCTTGCGCTGACGCAGCTTGTTAGACGGCGTCGGTGCTTGGAATTCACGCAGAGCCACATCAAAGTAATCACGAATGATAGTTTCGGCGGCCGCATCTTTCTTGAAATAGCTGATCGCTGCTTGGCGCATGGCTTGTAAGGCAACCAATGTTGCCTCCGTCGAGCAAGCATTTTCGATGATTTCGCGCAGACCGCGCACATTCACCGCAATGATACTCGGATCGCCCGCCACAATCGCATAGGAGATATAGCGCAAGAACCAGGCCATATCCCGCAGCGACTTTTGCATATTGGCAGCGCCATAGCGGGAGATGTTAATGGTCCGGAAGCCAGGTGGGAAGACGACACCGCTGGCACTAAAGAGGTTGAGGATGGCATCACCAAGGCCACCACTGGATTCCACGTAGAAAGCGGTACCTAGCTTGTAGGCTTCCTTTTCATCCATCGTAATGGTGTTATCTTCGGGTGGCTTTTCGAGGTAGGACATCGCTGCCCCACCCGTAAAAATCCGGCTCGCAGCTCGACTGACAATCGATTCATAGTTCGCCGTAATCACAGCGGCAATCGTAAGACGCTTCTGGCCGTCACGATAAAAGGTGGTGAGGCGCTCTAGCTCGTTGCTGGCAAGGTAGCGATCCTGCTGCTCCGCCTGCGTGATCGTTGCGCTCGGCACTGTTTGGTAAAGGCGCGGTTGCGATACGCCCGCCCCTGCTGTGATCCCCATACCGTTACTCCCTTTTGTTATGACCAGCTAATTAAAGAGGATTGATAAAGGCCCAGGCTGACAAACCCAGACAGCCCTCAGCATACTGGTGCTCCGCAACGCTTGTGAGCGCTTTGTTTCAATTTGTTGCAAAGGTCACTCACTCGCCTCAGGAAACTCAAGCGTTGCAGAAACAGCCATCAAGCAGACCTCAGGCGGCAAACTCGTCCTGTAGAGCTGTGTGTTTTCGCGATCGCAATGCTTCTGGCCGGACGCCCTGCACGGTAAAGCACAGAGCGCAACCTCTACGACTCAGCGAGCAAGCTTCTCAGCATCCAAGCTGTTTTTTCATGAACCTGCATCCGTTGGGTTAGTAAGTCAGCTGTAGGCTCGTCATGAGAACGCTCCAGCACACTAAACAGGGATCGGGCTGTGCGCACAACGGCTTCCTGACCTTCAACAAGCTTACGAATCATATCTTCAGCATTAGGAACGCCTTCTTCTTCATTGATTGAAGAGAGCTGAGCAAATTCTCTGTAGGTGCCTGGCGCCGGAAACCCGAGGGCCCGAATCCGTTCCGCAATCAGATCGACAGCCAAAGCCAGCTCCGTATACTGCTCCTCGAACATTAGATGGAGCGTCCGAAACATCGGCCCTGTAACATTCCAGTGAAAGTTGTGGGTCTTTAGGTAAAGGGTATAGGTATCTGCCATGAGATTCGAGAGTCCCTGGGCAATTTCACGACGATCTTCTTCTTTGATTCCGATGTTGATAGGTATTGTCTGCATAACACTGATGTCCTTAATGCACAGTCGCTAATCCAAGTCTAGTCGGCGATGGGTCTGGAACAGTTCACTTGACACTATTAGTTCTAACGTCCTACTGCCAGTCTCTTCGATCGTCTCTGCACACAGGCTGAGCCAACTGTTGCCGCAGTTTCTGATCAATTAGCAGATTTAAGTATCGAAAAAACTACAGTCATTAACTTTCCTGAACTTTCCTGAGATAAGTTATTAATTATCTTAAAGCTTATCTGTATGTGGTTTGGCTTTACAGCTACTCTGCTCAAGACAATTGATTGAGTCGCCTATCTACAGCTCTAAATCAGCCCCGTGCCTTTCTGTTGCCAATCGTGGTTCAAGTCAGTACGCCGTCTTCATCTTCCAGAAACTCTTGCATCTCCCGCATACGATCTACTTTCTTTCGAGCCGCCTGCTCTCGTAAGTCGCCAGGCACATCAACATACATTTCTGGCTCGATAGCGTAGTTATTCAGCAGCCCCTCGCGATCTACGGTGTAGCCTGAGGCTGCATGGCTGGTCATGCCGTCAGGTTCGGCATGGGTAGTATGACCAAAGTGCTCTCCTTCTCGACGCTGGCGGGCTGCTGATTCAGCCGGAATAATGTGCTCGTCATATCGTGAAATGGTATCTTCTGGGTTATTTTGAGTGCTCACTTAGACATTCCTCCGCTAGGATTTGAGCTGTAGCAATGCACGTTATCTTAGAATGTGCTGAATGTTTGGTTCGATTGAACTGAGTGAATACAACACAAAAATTTACTGATGGTATCGCGTTCGAAATAGTGTGAGCTTTAAGTAAATATAGATACCGTTGACTTAGAGATTTCACTATGTAATAGTTGTAGATAACCTAACAAAAATAGCCACTTTATGTTGTGGACAAGTTTTAGGGAAATCAGGTAGAAGTGGTGAATAAGCGCCTGGGAGAGAGTTCTTGGCCATTGTGAGGTCTTCTTAGTAACTAGTGTAGCAGAGTAGAATATTAGTCATAAGGTTAAAATCAACTTGAGGATTAACTATGATAAGAAAACTGGGTCAAGTTGCATTGCTTGCATTCACGTTAGTCATCTGCCTGTGGACAGTCATCAATCAAGAACTGGGAATAGCCGCAACATTGACAAGTGGCCAAGCAATTTCTGATATGGCATCACAAAGTCTGTCGCGATCGGCCGAATTAGAGGTAGACGTGAATGATTTTCTGACAGATATCCCGACAAATTATTACGCCATTGGCTCTATAAAAAAGTTAAAAGTTTTATTAGAAACCAACTCAGCTGTGCTGATAGATGTACGAGAACCTTCGGAGTACGCAACCGGACACATTCCTAATGCAATCAATATTCCACTTCGCACCTTAGCCAGTAATCGCAGTCAGATTCCTCATGACCATCCAGTGGTATTGTATTGATCCTCGGGTTATCGATCAGCTATCGGGGTGACAACACTACATTTGCTGGGCTACGAGAACGTCCAAGGTTTTCCGGCTAGCTTCGTGGGCTGGCAGGCAGCAAAAGAGACCATCTCTCAATCAGTGTCAAGCTTTGACAATTAAGCCCTACATAAAACATAATTATCTAGCAAGGGAGGAAACTTGCACAGCTATATACAATTCTTGTAAATAGGGTTTAGTCTTACCTCTAAGTTAAGATGGTTGGAGTAGATTCTGTAATATTTTGGTGGTAGGTAGGTAGTGCCGAGGAAGTAATGATAGAGTCATGCTTGAAAAGATTACCTGCTAGCT
>CAZAGN010000028.1:0-21290 GCA_964484905.1 uncultured bacterium
TGCTCATTATCTGGAGTCCTTACACCTCATACAGCTTTTCGTACCCATACCTAGGAACTGCGATTTGTACTGACGTTTAAGTCTGGTTTTCGATACCGGGTTCTCTGCCTGATATCTCTGGCGCTGTATGGTTTATGCTTTGTTTTCTCGACGTAGCTTCTGTTCTCTACATAGCTCTGTTTTGCGATGTCCTTTTGCTGTACTTGCTTTTGCTGCATTTGACTGTGTCTGTATTGGCACATTCGTACTTGCATCTCATGCCGTCTTGGAGGCTTAACCATGCGTGATACCCTACCGACACGCCAGACCACTGCCCGCGATCAAGCACTCATTCTTTGGTTTGATCAAGTGAGTTTGGCCGATATTCCTCTGGTGGGCGGCAAGAATGCCTCCCTCGGCGAAATGATCCAGCAACTTTTGCCCCATGGTGTCAATGTGCCGCCAGGTTTTGCCACAACGGCCTACGCCTATCGCCGTTTTGTGGCCGATGCCTGTCTAGAGCCGCAACTGCGGGAGATTTTTGCCGATCTTGATATTAACGATATGGCTAACTTGCGCGAACGCGGTCGGCTAGCCCGTAATTTAATCCTCAATACGCCTTTTCCCGAGCACCTGAATACGGCGATTACAGAGGCTTATTTAGAGCTTTGTGAGCGCACCGGCGATCGCAATGCCAGTCGCCAGGGTAGCAGTACCGATGTGGCCGTCCGTTCGAGTGCCACGGCCGAAGATTTGCCCGATGCCAGCTTTGCCGGTCAGCAAGAAACTTATCTCAATGTCCATGGTGTGACGCATATTCTCGAAGCCTGTCATAAATGCTTTGCCTCACTCTTTACAGACCGGGCGATCTCCTACCGCACCCTTAAGGGCTTTGATCATTTCAGTATTGCGCTCTCGGTTGGTGTCCAAAAAATGGTGCGCTCTGATTTAGCCGCCTCGGGGGTGATGTTCTCGATTGATACCGAAACAGGCTTCCGCAATGCCGTACTCGTAACCGCTGCCTATGGTCTGGGCGAAAACGTTGTTCAGGGCGCTGTGAACCCCGATGAGTTTTTGGTGTTTAAGCCCACTCTGCTAGAGGGCTACGCACCCATCCTCGAAAAGCGCCTGGGCAGCAAAGAGATCAAGATGATCTATGACTTGGGTGGCGAAAAACTCACCAAAAATGTCACCGTGTCGCCCCCCGAACGGAAGCAATTTGCGATCACAGACGCCGAAATTCTCCAGTTGGCGCACTGGGCTTGTCACATCGAGACGCACTACTCGCAACTACGCGGTGTTGATACACCGATGGATATTGAATGGGCAAAAGACGGCCTCAATGGTCAGCTTTATATCGTTCAGGCACGCCCCGAAACCGTGCAATCCCAACGTTCGGCTTGTGTACTCGAGCACTATCAACTCGATGCCGCCGTGGACACGAAAGAAGTACTGGTGACAGGGCGAGCCGTTGGTGCCCGTATGGGTCAGGGTGCGGCGCGGGTGATTCTGGATGTCCATGGCATCGATCATTTTGTGCCCGGTGAGGTCTTGATTACGAACAAAACCGATCCCGACTGGGAACCGATCATGAAGCAAGCCAGTGCGATCGTCACCAATCAAGGTGGGCGTACCTGTCATGCCGCGATTATTGCCCGCGAGCTGGGTATTCCGGCCATTGTCGGCTGCGGCGATGCTACGAGCCTCGTTCGTACGGGCGAAGCGGTGACGGTTAGTTGTGCCGAAGGTGAGCTGGGCAAGGTCTACAGGGGTCTGCTGCCCTACAGTCGCCAAGAAACCGAAATTGCTAACCTGCCGCGACCACATACTCAGATCTTGATGAATGTTGGCAACCCCGAAGAAGCCTTTGGGCTGGCGGCAATTCCGGCGGATGGTGTGGGTCTGGCGCGCCTTGAGTTTATTATTGCCAACCATATCCAGGCGCACCCGCTGGCGTTGATTCACTTTGATCAGCTCGATCAGGCAGGCGATAAACTCGCGATTGCGAAGCTGACGCAGCACTACACCCACAAGCCCGACTTCTTTGTCGATAAGCTGGCCCATGGCATTGGCATGATTGCAGCGGCCTTTTATCCAAAGCCGGTGATTGTTCGTCTATCGGATTTCAAGAGCAACGAATATGCCAACTTGCTGGGTGGGCGACAATTTGAGCCCCACGAAGAAAATCCGATGATCGGCTGGCGGGGTGCGTCGCGCTACTACGATCCAGCCTATCGGGAAGCTTTTGCCCTCGAATGCCAAGCCTTTAAGCGGGTGCGCGAAACGATGGGCCTAACCAACGTGATCCCGATGGTGCCCTTCTGCCGCACCCCTGCCGAAGGCGAGCGGATCCTGGCCGAGATGGCACAACATGGCCTTGTACGCGGTGAAAACGGCCTCCAGGTCTATGTGATGTGCGAGATTCCCAGCAACGTGATTTTGGCCGCCGACTTTGCCGCGATCTTTGATGGCTTCTCGATTGGCTCTAATGATCTGACCCAGCTGACCTTGGGGCTCGATCGCGACTCGGCCTTAGTGGCAGGGCTGTTTGATGAGCGTAATCCGGCTGTGATGCAAATGGTTGCCATGGCAATTCGGGCGGCCAAGGCCAAGGGCTGCAAAATCGGCATCTGTGGCCAAGCACCGAGCGACTATCCAGAGTTTGCCCGCTTCTTGGTCAGTGAAGGGATTGATTCGATCAGTCTCAACCCCGACTCACTGCTCCAGACATGGCTTGATATTGCCGCCGTCGAAGCGACACTGTAGCGATAGTGTGGCGACGCGGTGCTGTTGCCAGTCGTTCGATATCTCTAGCATCCGAGAGCCCGTTGGCGGTATTCTCAGCGTGGCTCTCAACACATCCTCATGGCGCGCTTTTCGGAAGACATTACGGCATTTCTGGAGGCACCCGATCGCGAGGCAGTGATCTACCTGTCTGAAATCGTCACCTTGGCGGGGGAGCGGGGCTTTGGTTTTTTGCTGATGCTCTTATCGCTCCCTTCGGCCTTACCCGTACCGGCACCGGGCTATTCGGTGCCCTTTGGCATCGTCATTTTAATCTTGGCTATCCAGCTGTTGCGCGGCCGGCCTAGCCCAATGCTCCCCTTTGGCTGGCAGCAGCGCCCCATCAAAACCGAAACCGGACGAGGTTTGTTGCGGCGGGGGCGCTGGTTATTGCGGCGGCTAGAGCTGTTGGCACGGCCCCGCTGGCAGAGACTCTGTCAGAAGCGCTTGGGACGACAGGTGATCGGCTTCGCGATCGCGATGATGGCAATTTCGATGCTGATTCCAGTACCGGGCACCAACACCCTCCCAGCCCTGAGCATTTTTGTCATGGCCCTGGGTCTTGTCGAAGATGATGGCCTCATTGCCAGCGCCGGTCTGCTCCTCAGTATTATGGCCGCAATAACAACGACACTAATTCTGACGTTTGGCTTCAATATCCTCAGCTACTTGGTACGTCAGGTGCGTGCGGTGTTGTAGTAACCCATCAACGCCGCATCCAGCTAGTGCTGGCAACTGGCTGGGCTAAACCATGTCAGGCATTTCATGACTGTGTATGGTGTGCCTGTCTACCCTGACGTGCTGTTGGGTCACGGTCTTGCGACAAGTTCACAACTTCTCTGCCACTGATTGCTTCTTTGTGACGTAGGTCTTCAAATATTGCGTCTAGGTCGTCACCAAAAGACTTTGCGTAAGCTTCGCGGATGCGATGAATCTCTTCAACAATCTGATCTTGCCACATCACTAGCCTCCCATGAGTTCGTTTGGCGTACAGAGAACGGGTAGTACATAGCTAAAGCTTAGACTTATCTCTGCCAGTTTCTTTTGAATTTGAGCATTTGCAATATGCTTACAGTTCCAAGTTAGCAAATAATCCATACCGTGGACGGTGGCCGCCGCGATATGAATAGCATCCACCTTTGCCTTAGAGGGTAGATTACTACGGCTCAAAAATTCTCTAGCTAAGTCCTGTACAGACTGATTCAATGCCAGTAAAGGATAGTGACGCAGAACTTCTAAGCGTTGTGCCGCAAGCTCTGTGTCTCCCTGAGCTACCTCTGTCAGAGTAGCCTCTGAGGTGAAGAGACTAAAACTCCTGCGACGGTAATTCCACCATTCCTTTGTGATTTCCATATTCGCCGCCAGAATCAGGTTTTGCGTCGATCTGGCGGTGAGATAGCCCACAATGCTGGTTTCAATATAAACAGTTTCGTCCATAAGTCATTGATATTGGTGTTTTATTGGCATTTCTTTTTACGCTGAATTAGTACCCCATAGCCAAGCACATTAGCGCTGTTGCGATTGACTGAGAACCGCCGCTGCTTCGAGATAAAATTCGCGGCTGAGACGAAACAACTCTTGACCAGTATGAATGTGGCGGTAGTCGTAATTTTGCGGGAAATAGACCAACTCATCGAGGGCATCGCCAATATGGCTGAGGCTGTAGTACAAACGGCTGGCAACACCGGCCAGAGAGCTGGGATTGGGGTGGCGGCGAAATGTCACTTGGGCTTGCTGATAATCGTCTTGGAGTTGGTCAAGATAGTCAGCAAAATCCGTGACCAAATCATCATCATAAGGATCAGCTGAGAGGGCATGAATTTGCGGCTTTAGGGATGCCAGCACCCGCTTAATGCGGTGCATGAGGGGAGTATAGACCTGTTGCAGCCACAGCTCCCTCGCGATTGCTTCATCGGTGACGGTAGTTTGGGGAGCACGTGGGGGCAGACGCTGGCTTTGAGATACCAAGGTGGCATCATACTGTTGCCGTGATTCAGCATGTTTGAGCACGGCATAGGCAGCGTTAATTTCACGAATGCGCAGGGCATCCGCTGCGGCTTGGGCCTCACTCTGAATATCGGGGTGATGCTGTTTGACAAGACGGCGATAGGCGGTGCGGACATCCTGGGGTGAGGCGTTCTGAGTAATGCCAAGGGTTTGGTAGTGGGTTGCCATTGCTAGAGCAGCTTCTCCAGCTGTCGGCGAATGTGGTCGAGTTCTTTGGCATTCAACTCGCCTTCAACCTCAGTTTCAGCGCGAGGAACATCAGTCAGTGATTCAGCATCCCAATCCGGTTGCTCGACGTTGCTTTCGGGAGGGAGTTGCAAATCACCGGCTTCAATCAGGCGAACGTCATAGCCGGTTTCGGCACAAAAAGCCTTGACCTCTGCCGCGTCGATGGGGCAAATAGAGGGCACCGGAAAATCTTGGGCTTCGAGCATCAGGGCAAAACGAGTTGCATCGTCTTCTGTTTCAAACATCAAAACCGTATGCCCTGAGGGCGTTTGGATAGTGTGAATGCCTTCGTTATCGGTACCAGCGTTGTAGAGCAAGACGTATACAGGCATGGGCGCTACGTTAAGGGATGTCCCAACAACTATACAAAATCTGCCGAAATACAAAATCTGCCGAAATACTCAAGCAGCACATGCGGCTGGCCGTGTCCTGGCGTCAAGAGGGAGGCGAATAGGCGCTCAGCAACAGCACTCAAAAAAAGCGGCTGGTACAGCCACGGATCAGAATGGTATGATAAAGAGCCTGAAATTTTTGCAGAGGTATTAGGGTATGGTCAAGCTGCGGTTAAAGCGGTTTGGGAAGAAACGCAATGCCACCTATCGCATTGTGGCAATTGATAGCCGTAGCCGCCGCCAGGGACGTCCCTTGCAGGAGCTCGGTTTCTACAATCCCCGCTCCAAAGAAACGGTGCTTCAAGCCGCCGAAATTCTGAAGTGGATGCGTCAAGGGGCGCAAGCGACCGAAACGTTGGCAGTAATTCTGCGTAAGGCGGGTATTTACGATTTGTTAGCGTCTGGCACAGAGCTGCCCACCGAGCCGATTCGGATTGCCGGTCAGGTTAGGGCAACGGCGGTTATCGATGCACCAGTGGAGACTGAGGTGGCTACGGAAACTGAAGTCGTCGCTGAAGCAGCCGAAGCTGAGCCAACTGAAACCGAAGTGGTTGCAGAAACTGAAGCAGTTGCCGAAGTAGCCGACAAGGATCCAGTTGATGCTGCTGCCGACGCTGATACGGCCAAAGCCTAATGGAGGCGCTGCTGAGTACGCTCCTGAGCCCCCTGGTTGTCGAAGGTGAGTCCTTACGGATTGATGCTGAGATTACGCGGGGTGGCTTGCGACAGTGGTTGCGGGTTCAAGTTGGACCCAAAACCGGGGAGCGCCTCAGTCATCGCACGATTCTTTCGCTGCGGCAAATTATGCAGGTGGCCGGTTCTAAGGCGGGTGTTGGCGTTGTTCTGGATGTGATTCGCTAATGGATACGACTCAAGCCCCCTTGCTTTTGCTGGGGGTTTCGCTGCTGGTGGGCCTCCTGGAAAGTGCGGTATTTGTATTTAATTTGCAGCGACTCGTTGATGCCTGGCGTCAAGATCGCCTGACGATTCCTCGCGGACAGGTGGCGGCGCTGTTGACACCTTTTTTGACGGCGGCGATCGCGATCGCGATTTTCCTGGGCGGCTGCTTGCAGGCGCTGGGCTTGCCCCCGGTAGCCTCGTACCGCATTAGTACCGCTATTGTTCTGGTGGGTACCGGCTTTTTGTGGCGGCTGCTCAACCGTTATCTTCGTCCTTTAGTACGCTAGGAGACCCCTATGGCCATTCCGGTCGTTGTTAATGGTGCGGCTGGCAAGATGGGGCGGGCGGTTGTTCGGGCGATCGCGACGGCTGAAGATCTCGAACTCCACGGTGCGGTGGACTTGCACCATTGGGGTGATGATGCCGGTGTGATCGCGGGCTGTGGTGAGCTCGAAATCCCAATTACCAACAATCTTGAAGTCTTAATGGCGAGCCTTGCCCAAGAAAAAGAGCTGGGCGTCTTGGTCGATTTCACCCACCCCACGGGCGTGTACGAGACGATTCGGACGGCGATTGCCTATGGTGTGCGGCCCGTTATCGGGACGACAGGGCTCAGCGAAGCGCAAATTGCTGAGTTGAGCGAGTTTGCCGAGAAGGCCAGCACAGGCTGCCTCATTGCGCCCAATTTCGCGATCGGCATGATCCTGTTGCAGCAGTTTGCCCTCCAGGCCAGCCGCTATTTTGATCACGTCGAAATTATTGAGCTGCACCACAACCAAAAAGCGGATGCCCCCAGTGGTACGGCCCTGCAAACGGCGCAATTACTTAGTGAGCTGGGTAAGTCCTTCAATCCACCGGCGATTGCCGAAACTGAAAGCGTTGCCGGTGCACGCGGGGCAACCTGCGGCGAAAACATCAACATTCACAGCCTGCGCCTGCCAGGCTTGATCGCCCACCAAGAGGTAATCTTTGGTGGCTTAGGTCAAACCTTAACGCTGCGCCACGACACCACCGATCGCGACGCCTTTATGCCCGGTGTCCTGCTGGGTATTCGCAAGGTTATCCAGCTCAAATCTCTGGTCTTTGGCCTTGAGAAAGTGTTGTAGCTTCCGTGTAGTTAAGCACATTGCTAGGGGGCAACGGGTTTTGATCGTTGGGCGGCGGCTAACCAAAAACTAAGGGCAATTAAGCTGCTGCTGCCAACCAAGGTAATCAATACGGGGCCATAGTTCCCGGCACGGCCCCACAGCAAGGCCGCCGCTAACGGTGCCGCTGCCCTTGCCAAGGTTGCTGGAGCAGCCAAAAGTCCATTAAGACCCCCGTACGCCTCGGGGCTCAGCATCGCTGGCACCATCAAACCTTTCACAATCGTCATCACGCCATTGGCGGCCCCAAAACTGAGGGCAACCAGGGCAAATACGCCAAACTGAGACGGCCCCACAGCCAAGCCCACAAACAACAGCGGGAACAGGCCAACCAGTGCTGATCCCAACACAGGCACCGACGCCTTGGGCGCAACCAGCCATAACACCAACCGCCCCGCCACCTGCGCCGGGCCAATACAGGCAATGACCGTCACCACTTGCTCAGCGGTCAGGCCCCGCTCTAACAGCAGTGGATAGATATGGAACGTAAAGGCAGCAAAGGTTGCTGCATGAGCCGTAGTCGCGATCGCGAGCAACCAAAACACCGGCTGCCGCAGTGCCCACCGCATTAGCCCCGCTGGTATCGGTGCCGCCTGCACAGAGGTAGTCGGACGCGCTCGAATCGCCGTTGCCTGCAAACCAGCTGCCACCACACCATTAAGCAACCCCAAAACCAACAGCGTGCTGCGCCAATCGCCAGCCCCCAACAAACCCTGCACCAAAGGTACAAACACCGTACTGGCAAAACCGCCAAACAAGGTCAGCGTTGTAATCCCTCGCCGGGCCGGTTGACTGCCCAACTGCTGCACAATCACCGCAAAGGCTGGGTCATACAGCGTTGCCGCCTGCATACAGCCCACCAACCCCGCCCAAATATACAGCCAGGTCATCGACTGCACCTGCGACCAACCCAACAGACACAGCCCCGCAATCAGCGAGCCTGCCGTCATTACCAGCCGTCCATAACCGCGATCAATCAGACGCCCCACTGGGTAGGCTGCCACCGCCGACAGCAACAACCCAACAGTCGCTGCTCCATAAATCTGATCGCGAGGCCAGCCCAGCTCAGCACTCATCGCCGTCGCAATTTGCGGAAAGCTGTAGTAGAGCGAGCCCCAAGAAATAATTTGCGCCAAGCCCAAACAAACCAGGAAGCGTACCGAGCCCGACGCCATCAATCTAATTCCTCACTAAAGTCGCGATGAAGCACAAAAAAGCCGTATCAAGAATCTAAAGCTGCTTGAGAATCAGAGCTGTCTCAGGATTACTCGCCTTGCGCTCACTGTAGCGATCCGTTAGGTAATCCGTCTGATCACGCAGCAACAGCGTGAACTTGTATAGCTCCTCCATCACGTCGATCACCCGATCGCGATAGGGCGAATCTTTCATCGTGCCATCGTCATTAAATTCTTGGTATGCCTTGGCCACCGACGATTGGTTCGGGATCGTAAACATCCGCATCCAGCGCCCCAACACCCGCAGCGTATTTAGAGCATTAAACGACTGCGAACCCCCACTCACCTGCATCACCGCCAACGTCTTACCCTGAGTTGGACGAATCGCACCAATACTCAAAGGGATCCAGTCAATTTGCAGCTTCATCAGGCCGCTGACATTACCGTGCATTTCGGGGCTTGACCACACCTGGCCCTCCGACCACTGCACCAAATCACGCAACTCCTGCACCTTCGGGTGAGTCTCGGGCACGCTTCCCGGCAAAGGCAGATCGCGCGGATCAAAAAAGCGCACCTCAGCCCCCATCGCCGTAATAATACGGGCAGCCTCTTCGGCCAACAGGCGACTGTAAGAGCGCTCCCGCAGCGAGCCATACAAAAACAAAATACGCGGCGGCTGGATGATCGTCATTGGCTAATTCTCCTCACACTCAACACAGTCAGTACTGGGGCGAGATTGCCCCCAAATCTCGGGATCAGCTTTACAGCAATCCTCAGTTAGAAAATTCAGCAGCCCGTGGGTACCCGGCCAATCAATGGCATAGATAATATGACGCTGCTCGCGGTGCGAACAAACCAAGCCCGACCGCTCTAGCTGCGCCAAATGCCGCGACAAGGTCGAAGCATTAACCCCCAAAGCTTCGGCAATCTCACCTGCCGCCCGCCCCCGTGGCCCCGCCTGCACCAATAGGCGAAACACTTGCAAACGTGTCGCTTGCCCCAGAGCCAAGAGCGCCTCTACGGCACTATCAACGTGTATCTGCTTAATTTGCATAGTTGCATAATAGCGCAAGTATGCACAAAAGCCCTACCGGTTTCGGCTGTGACTGAACCGATACCTGGATTCGCCTTGCCACCGCAACGTTCCAGTCAAAGCTAAACAGCAAAAAGACGGGCAGAGAACCCGTCTTGTGGTCTAAATCTAAGGCTACGACTATTCGAGGTCGCGGCGTTTAGGGTTCCGTGCAGGGTCACTGTTGAGGAAGCCAAAGACAAAGATGCTGATGAAGAAGATAACAACAGCATAAACAGTAATTTTGAGTGCCAGCATAGGGGTCTCTCTTAAAAGATTCTCAATGATTTCTATCTTAAGGGGTATCCGGGAGGTATCTGGTTCGGTTGGCTGTAAAAATCATAGGTGACTCTAGATCGCCCCAAGGTCGCCGCAATTCTCGCATCAAGTAGTAGCCAATGCGGCTGTATCAAGTCCTAACCAATTTATTTTTGATAAGCCTGGCGTAAAGTACGTAAATACACGTACTACACAGAGTCAATATAATTAAGTGCCTACCTCGACTAAATCAAGACTCTGACTAGCATTCAGTAGCTTTTAAAGCCTTGTGTAAAGCCTGAAGATGAACCTTAATAGAAGCTTTGTATGATGACCCAGACGCCACGGAGTTAGAAGGATGACGGAGCTGGGTAGGCTGTATGTAGGTCAAGCGTGTATGTGTAAATACGGATACGCGCCTTGATCACACCCACCCTACTCCGTGTTGAAGCTATGCAAGAGCCAATGCCAAACCCAAATGCCAAAGACTCCACAAGTCTCGTCGCCGCTCTCTTTACCCTCAGCTTTATTGCGGTGGTTGGTTGGGCCGGTTTCCGCGTTGCCCCTCGCTACGCCCACTGTGCCCTCAATGGTGAATTTCTCAGTGGTGGCACCCACTGCCGCTATGATGCTCGCTCAACAAGCTCTCAAGGTCTGGGCAGCAGTGTCGAAGAGTACATCTTTTTGTTGCGACTGTAGTACCGTTTAATTGCGCTAACATTCACGGCAAGCCATACAGTCATAGGCGTAGTAGTTCGCTCGATACCCAAACAGCCTTGCGATCGCGAAGCGCTCTGGTTGCTTTTCACCCAGTTGCCGAGCGTTTCGCAAATGGGCTGCGTTAAGTCTTTAGCGAAGCTGTTGCTCGGGTGTTAGGTCGCCCCCTTCGCGGGGATCTTGCAAGCGGTCTTGGGGCAGGGGCACAAAGCGCGACTCCGAGGCTGCATAGTAAAAGTTATTATCGGCATCGAATTGTACCAGCGGCCCTTCAAGGTCAAGATAACGGTTGTCCAACTCGGCGAAAAAATTGTCCCCTTGACGATCCAAGCTCAAGACAGCCAGGAACTCTACGGGCTCGTTGAAGGTACGCGATAAAGCCGTTACGTCTGTTTGGGACTCCCACACTTCTTGATACCGGCCATCGGGGCGAAGTTCGTAGACCTGCATGGTGGCCTCCCATTCGCCCCATTCGACATTTACGATGTCGCGATCAAGAATAACGTTCACAAATGGTGCGACAGCCGAATTGCCTACAGCTTGAGATTGATAGCGAACTTGGCGCACAGCAACAATTTCTAGCTCTGTGCCTTCGGGCAAGTTGGTGGTGCCGCCGACACGAAAGGCACCCGGCGAGCCCAGTTGCTCGACCTCAATAGTCAGTTCAGCTCGCCGTCGGGTGGGTTCAGTGCAGCCTACAACAAGGCAGCCCCCCAAAAGTACAGCAATCCACTGCTTGGTGACGTTAGGCATCGGAATGGCTCTGGTGTATCCCCAGTATAGAAAGGCTGGCCTCAGGAAGGCTCGCGATCGCAACAGCTAGACCAACTCGAAGGTAGCGTTGGCTGTGAGCCAGAATGATCTGGAATTAGATAGAATGTACGTGGTTAATATCCAGGATTTTTTTGAAACTCAACAAAGAATGATTTATCCAGATCATAGGTAAGTCGAGGCTTGAGGCCCAACTCAAGCTTTTCAAAGAGATCAAGCAACTTTTCACCATGTACTAACTCGATAGGTGGAACACCGTCACGCACCGCTTCTTGTTGGGCATCTAACGTGAATGTACCTGTTGTCAAAATAATGCCCTTATCAGCTCGACCCATCATTGCCCCACGAAAATCTCGTACCTGAGATACTGAGACAGATCCCTTGTATCGTTTGCACTGAAACAACACCCTAAAGCTGACAAAAGGATTTATTTGGAGCACACCTTTGCCATCGATACCACCATCGCCTGAGCGGCCAGTGACGACCACATTTTCAAATCCTGATTCCCGTAGTAGGCGCTGACACAAACGCTCGAAGCCAGGTGCAGGCAGCGTTAGCAAAAGATCAAGGAGCTTTTGGCGGTGAGAAGCATCATCAGCATCAGAGGTATCATTTGGTGCTAGTACTTCCTCAGAAACAACATCTATTTTTGTGGTAGGCGCAGTGGATATTGTTTGGAATTCTGACTGAACCTCCTTAAAAATGCTAAGCGCAGCCTTTGGCGACAGAGATGTTATGGCACGCCCTTTGTCGGTAAGACTCCAAACACCCCGTCGGGATGAGTCAATGTAGCCTGCCTTAACTAGATAAAAGCGAGCCCAAGCCACTTGGTTATCAAAGCGAGGCGCACCACCTTTCAGTAATTCTGTTCGTTCGTGCTCGTCAATTTTTTCCTTGTCGGCAATCCAGTCTCGAACTTCAGCAGGCCGACCTGAATCACCTAATGATCGTAATGCCTCAATAACCGGCGCAAAGTAACGGACAAATTGAGGGCCATTGCGATCATTCACCGCTTTACCAGAACTCACAGCCTTATTGTCTCACTTAAGCTCGAAAGCAACACCAGGCGTGGCGCTGTGAAGAATTGTGGGCAAGTTGTGGCACTGCTGCCGCACGGCGTCGATACCGCCCTCGGTGTGAATCAGGCCCGCGAGGAGCCCGCCGTAGGCCGCGCTACCGATACCGGCGGTGGGTACCAGATGTTTGGCTTGGGTAGTTGCGGCAATGGTGGCCGCTGTAGCAAAACCCTGAATGACTGTCGCACCCAGGGGCAACTTCAGCGTCTCGACGGGTGTGATCGCAATATCGAGGGGCGCGTAGCTCGCGAGAGATTTGTCAGGATAGCCGTGGGGCTCGTAGTACAGCGTCTGGCCAGCACTGCGCAAAATATAGGCATTTTCTTGGACGAGTGGGCCCAAGGGTGCGCCCGGTAGGGCTGTAATCTCAAGCGCTTGGAAAATCGTCTGCTGACCATGGGCCAGCGTCGTAACATGCGTAAAGCCCAGACCCTCAACGATCCGCGCCGCGCTAGCTGAGGCAATTACGGGAATGTCGTGATCTAGCTGCCGCAGGGTCGGAATGTGACTGTGATCGGGCAAACCTTGGGCAAGCAGAATCAGATCGATGGACTCGGGGATTGGCCACGATCGCGATCGGCTGCCCCGAAAGAACCACGGTGCGCCGCCAAAGACCAGATCCCCCACCAGCCAAGGATCCACTAGAACAGAAAGCGACTGCCATTGGAGCAGCCAGGTGTTGGCATCGAACCAAGTCAGTCGCATAGTTTATCCAGAATGCTTGGGATGAGGAACTGACCAGCCCTTGGGCATTATTAAACTCTAGGGTGGCCGATCCAACTATCTTCAGCTTACGTTCGCTTACGCGTAGAGCCTACTTGTAGATCTGTCTACTTTTTCTTCCTAGTGCTGGTCTTCTTAGCCGGTGCTTTCTGCGCCGCAGAATCCTTATCCGGCTCAGCTTCAGCTACGGGTGCCTCAACCGCAGGGGCTGCTTCGGTAGGAAGAACAGCCTTATCGACCACAGCAACATCAGCCACGGGTGTTTCAGCTGCCGGGGCTTCTTCAGCGGCTGGAGTTTCATCAGCACCTTCACCCAAAACGAAGCGTGAGAAGCGGCGCACGATGATGTTCTCACCGAGCAGGGCAATGCTTTGCTTGACCAGTTCATCGACGGTGATGGTTTGGTCTTTGATGTAGGGCTGATCGAGCAGAGCCAGTTCTTTGAGGCGTTTGTCGATCCGGCCTTGAACGATCTTTTCTTTGATTGCCTCGGGCTTGTTGCCCAGATCATCACGACCAATTTCAATCGCCCGCTCGCGCTCAACAATCGCAGTCGGAATCTCAGCGGTGCTGACCACTTCGACGTTGGGGCACGCAGCGATCTGCATGGCAATATTTTTGGCGAGGGACTGGAACTCTTCGCGCCGGGCAACAAAGTCGGTTTCGCAGTTCACCTCAACTAAGACACCAATACGAGCACCGGTATGGATGTAGCTTTCAACAACACCTTCAGAGGCGACCCGACCGGATTTTTTCGCCGCACTGGCCAAGCCCTTTTGGCGCAACCAGGCTGTTGCCGCCTCCATGTTGCCATCCGATTCTTTGAGGGCTTTTTTACAGTCCATCATGCCTGCGCCGGTCGCATCGCGCAGTTCTTTCACTAATTTTGCCGAAATCTCTGCCATCACGAGCCCTTAACGTAACTTCCCCTTCTATCAGCATCTATCGAGAGGGGGGCGAGGATCAAGCGCATCCCCGTCCCTCTTGACGGTTGCTTACGCTTCTTCGGCGGCAGCTTCGCCGTCTTCTTCTTCGTATTCGTAGTCGTCTTCGCTACCGTCGTAGTCTTCGTAGGCGGTCTGGAACTCTTCATCCATCGCGCTTTCGAAGCCCTTGCCGTCGGCAATTCCCTCGGCTAGTTTGCCGATAATCAGCTTGATCGAGCGGATGGCATCGTCGTTGGCCGGCACAAAAACATCACTGAGATCGGGATCGCAGTTGGTATCTAGCAGCGAGACAATCGGAATGCCAAGCTTGCGGCATTCTTGCACGGCGTTGGATTCGCGCTTTTGGTCGATGACAACGACAACATCTGGGATACGACGCATATTTTTGATGCCACCGAGGTTGCGCTCAAGCTTTTCAAGCTCGCGCCGCCGCACGGCTGCTTCTTTTTTCGGGAGGCGATCCATTTGGCCCGAGGCTTCCATGTCCTCAAGCTCTTTAAGGTGATCAATCCGCTTGCGAATCGTCTCCCAGTTGGTGAGCATACCGCCCAACCAGCGATGGTTCACGTAGTTGCTGCGGCAGCGCATCGCTTCTTGTTGGATGATGCTAGACGCTTGGCGCTTGGTACCGACAAACAAAAACCGCTTGCCTGCCTCAGCCGCTTGACGCACATAGGCATAGGCTTCTTCCATGTAGCCAGCGGTCTGGACGAGGTCAATGATGTGAATACCGTTGCGCTCGGTAAAGATATACGGACGCATTTTCGGGTTCCAACGCCGGGTCTGGTGACCAAAGTGGACGCCCGACTCTAGCATCTGCGCCAGATCGACAACACTCATATTCGTACTCCCTTCGGGTTAACCTCCGCCTCAACGTATCCAAAGTTTGGACACCCGAGCTGTTGAGGGTGCGGATTTTTCAGCTTTATTAAGCTAACACGCTTGGGCTCCTCACGGTCAGCTTTGACGGCAGGAACATAAGCCAGATCGGAAACCAGATTCTGACGAATTTCTGGCTTATTTGATTGCTAAGGCTAGTTGTAGGCGATCTGAGGTTAAACAGATACGGTGGTTTGGTAGCAAATACCGGCTTTCTGCCAGCGCTGGAAGGCTTCGCGCAAGCGATCGCGATCAGCAATGAGGCTAATGCGCACATAGCCCTCGCCCCCATCACCAAAAGCACTGCCAGGGGTGACGACAACGCCGGTCGATTCGAGCACCCGCAGGGCAAACTCGGTCGAGCCTTCGGGACTGCCATCGGCGAGGCGCGGCGTCGGTACCCACTGGTACATGGTCGCTTGGGTCGGTTTGATTGACCAGCCCAGTTCGGCGAGGCAGCTAATGACGCAATCACGGCGATCGCGATAGCGGTGTTGCACCGCTTGCAGGTGGCTATCGGGCAGACGCAGGGCGGTTTCGGCGGCGGTTTGGATCGCGCCAAAAATGCCGTAGTCGAGGTTGGTTTTGAGGGTACGCAGGCTTTGGATAACGTGGCGATTACCGACAACAAAGCCGACCCGCCAGCCGGCCATGTTGTAGGTTTTGGAGAGCGTATGAAACTCAACGCCAATATCCTTGGCACCCGGAATTTCGAGCAGGCTCGTGGGCTGATAGCCATCAAAGGCCAGCTCGGCATAGCAGAGATCATGCACCAGCAAAATCTCGTACTCGCGAGCGAAGGCAACAACCTCTTCAAAGAAGTGGCGCGGTGCAACGGCAGCGGTGGGGTTGTTGGGATAGTTGAAATAGAGCACGCGGGCTTTGCGGGCAACCTCTGTCGGGATTTCGGCCAGGTCAAACAACCAGTCGCGATCGGCGTGCATAACCATCGGCCAGACTTGCGCACCCGCAATCATCGGTCCCCGAAAGTGCGCCGGATAGGCCGGACTGGGCACCAAGACAATATCGCCCGGATCAACGTAGGCCAGAGCCAGGTGGGTCAGTCCTTCTTTGGAGCCCAACAGGGGCAGCGCTTCGCAGCTTGGGTCGAGGCTGACAGCGTAACGGCGCTGATACCACTCGGTAATTGCTGAGCGGAAGCTGGCTGTGCCCTCAAAGGGGGGGTAGCCGTGATACTGGGGGTTCGCGATCGCGACCTGAGCCGCCGCCACAACGGGCTCGGGGGTGGGGCCATCGGGGTTGCCCATACCCAGATCGATCAAATCGAGACCTTGGGCGCGGGTACGTGCTTTGAGTTCATCGAGGCGCGCAAAAACATAGGGCGGCAATTTACGCAGACGATCAGCAGGCGTCAGAGCCGGATTAAGCATTTCCATTTCTATACTTGTACCTGATCGCGGGTACCGATAGCGTGTTCGGTCGTTCGGATCGCTTCAAGCACCGCTGCTGGCGTGACGGCAAAGGGCAGACGGTGAATATCAGAGCCCGGACGACAGGCAATTTCGGCCACGGTCGCGAGCATTTCTGACCCCAAACCCAACTCAGTCCAGTGGGTCGGCAGGCTGAGGGCTTGGTAAAAAGGCAGCAACTCAGCCCGGGCTGCTGCCGCCAGTTGCCGACCGCCCAAGAGTTCCTCCAGGCGCAGTTGCACCAAAATGCCAAAGGCAACCTTTTCGCCGTGTAACCAGGCTTTGTGCCCTGCCGCATGGGTCAGGCCATTGTGAATCGCATGGGCAGCGACTGTCCGACAGGCCGCCCCGCCGAGGCCACCCATGATCCCGGCCAAGCAAATCGAGGCATCGACCATTTGCCGCCAGGCCGTCGAACCTGGGTTTTGGACGGCGGCCACACCTTGTTGCAGCAGCATATCTCGCAAGACCCGCGCCTGCTGCACCGCCGCAATCACAATCACATCGTCACTATCGCCACTGCTGACCGAGGCTTCGTACCACTTGGCCAAGGCATCGGCAATGCCAGCGCGCAGCGTTTGTACTGGCGCTTGGGCAATCAGCCCATAATCCAAAATTAGTAACTCTGGCGATCGCGACAGGGGCACATCGTACAAAAACGCGCCCGTATCGTCATAGACATTACTGAGAGCTGTCCAGGCCGCACAGGTTGCCGCACTGGTCGGAATCGTAATTACCGGCACCTTAGCCCGCTCGGCCACCAGTTTGGCTGCATCCAAAACCTTGCCGCCACCCATGCCAATCACCGCCGACTTAGGTTGAGCCAGCAATGGTGCCAGCTCTCGCTCGGAGCAATGCACAATCGGGGCAGACCAGTGGGCCTCGGGCAAGTTCAGCAGGGGTTCTGTGAGCTGTCGCGATCGCGAGCCGGCAATAATCAAGGGTGCTGTGGTCGCAATCTCAACGAGGGCCGCTCGATAGTCTGTCAACGCACCCCGCACAACACGCGCTGGGCCGGGCATAATCACGTGATCAGACATACGCAGGGCAAGAATGACGAACTCTCATCATGGCAACAACGCCTCGGCTTCGACAAGCATCCCAGCCCAACCACGCTAAAATGTGGGACATTCCTTCGCCACGCAGTTTCCGTGATCACCGATGCAGCCTACGGCGTAATCGTCGTGTATCCCGCCAGCCCTCGCCCCGCCGACTACCAATACCTGCTTGTTCTTCACAACAAAGGCCATTGGGGCATTCCCAAGGGTCACAAAGAAGCCGGTGAAACAGATCGCGAGGCTGCCATTCGCGAACTTGCTGAAGAAACGGGCATTACGGGCCTGACGCTGCTAGCCGATGTGCAGTTTCAAGAGCAGTATCGCTTTAAGCAAACCAACGGCGAGATGGTCAGCAAAACCGTCACCTATTTTGTCGCCCAGGTAGAACAGCCCATCGCGATCGACAAACAAGAAGCTGAGATCGCCGATGCCGGTTGGTTCACCTATGCTGATGCGCTCGAACGCTTGACCTTCGATGCCGTCAAGCAAGTCATGCAAGCGTGTCAAGCATTTTGGCTAGCTGGGAATACATTCAAAGCCTGAGCCGTTCCCGGCTGTATCTAAATTGACTGCACCCTCGGTACCGCACTTGTGGCGGGGTAGAGCAGTTTCTGGAGTGTCTTAACATCCACTGTATCCAGATGCTTGGCCAGACGTTGCCGCAGCTCCGCCTCAACAAATTTCAGCACGGTATCGACATCACGATAAACCGGCACAAGCTGCACCGAGCGGCTGGCCACCTCGCCCGTTCCCTCGGTCTCTAACACACCCACGCGCACCAGGGTATGCAAACCGGCTCGCACTTCGCCAGCCTTCAAACCACTTTCACGCTCAATCAACGCTTCAAGCTCAGCAAAGGCAATCCATTCCTGGGCATGCGCCAGGGCATACCGCGCAGTTTGCGGCAGGGTTTGCTCCTTGGGCAGCAGCAGGCGCGGCACATCCAGCTTCAAAAAATCGGCATAGACAGCAACCGAGGGCATAGGGTCGCGATCGCGATCGCCCAGAACCACACATCCCTCGGGGATATGGTCGCGCAACAGCAGCACCGAGTTCAACTCTTTGTCTGTGGCAATACAAAACTCCGTTTCACGACATACATAGCGCAGGTAGTAACCAAACTTGCTAAAACCAAAAACCTGCTTTTGCCAACGCTCAAACTCAGGAATCAGATGATTGATCATCTCCTTCAAGCACGATAAACCAATTCCCTTAGCTTCCAGGGCAATCCTAATTTCAGCATCAGCCACATAGGCATTCAACACAGCGGCGACGGCGATGTTAACCTCATCATCAGTAGTGACCGATACGTTCTCAAGCTCAGGTAAAATTCGCTCATTAATGGGATGTGTTAAACGCAAATGTCTTGGCAAGACATTATCAGTGGGTTCGGCATCAAGCAGCTTGGCCTTGGCTGGTAGATGCTCCCGCAGTGCCATCACAATCGACCCCTCAAGATCCACAAGCATCAATGGAGTATCAGCCAGAATCAACTCAAGATAGCGCTTAAGTCTACGGGTCGGCACCTGCTGAATATAGTGATCAAGCTGCGGAATATATTCTTTCAGAAAGACCTTAAACCCTGAGATAGGCTGACCAATACGCTTCAGTAAATCACTCGCTTGGGTATTCGTTTCATAGTCCCGTAGCAAAGTCCGAATCCAGGCCGCTGCCGCCTCAGGAGTCGTCGCTGTGGGTTCACCGATACGCTTTGCAATCTGGGCGTTGATGGCTGGCCAACTCGCCCGTTTGGGCTTAATAATGTAGGGCTTTTGGGGTTCAGGCCGCCGAACGTAGCCCCTATCCGGCAGATCACGCTCTTCTACGACCTCTGCCAGCCGAATCAGGATCAACAGATCACAAAATTCAACAAGTTTCGGATTTTCAGAGCCCGCGTTGGCACAGACAATCACCCGTTTGCCATGCTCTTTGAGGTGTGTAATCAGAGGGATAAAGTCACCATCCCCCGAGGCAATCACAAAGGTTGTAATATGGGGCTGAGTTTCGAGTAAGCGCAAGGCTTCATCAAAAAGATGGAAGTCAGCTAAGTTTTTGCTTTTATCTTGATTTTCGCCATCCCGAAAGCCATAGGTCTGAATCGGTTGTACCCCTTCCTCTAGGGTAGCAAAGCGCAGCGAATAGAGCTTGCCATTACTCCAATTGGCATAGGCTTTTTGGGCACAAATTGTCCCCAAATCGACATGATTAGCAATCCGTTCGCGAATTTTACGAAAGCTAATATAATTGCTGCGCTTGCTGTCGTAATTGCCATGAATTAAATTTTCAAGGTCATACAAAATCACCGAATAGGGCGCTGGATGTGCGACTGAATTGGCTTGGTCTCGCAGTAACGTTGCCAGCTTGCTCTTGAGTGCCAACAGTGTGATCAACTCCGGGGTCACAGGGGCGGCTGTTTGGCTGTCGGTCGTTGTCGCAAGCGCCGCAATCTCAACCTCAAGCGATCTTTGCAGATTAAGAATGGCAGTTAGCGTGTCGCTAGGTTGGGTAATGGCTGGGGGTAATGCGGGTGATGGTTCTGGTAGTTGGGGCCGCGTACCCAGGGCGATTTCAATTCGGCTCAGCTGGGTTTGCAAGGTCGCGATTGCTTTACGGCGCTCGGATTCAAGACGAAGCACGACCGAACTACCGACAGCCCCTGCACTACCGCCGGCAACGACACTAAGCCCTGTTGGGTTGGTCATTGCAGCCAAGGCACCTGTGAAGAGTGTAGTGGCACCAATCACAAGCCATTCGGGTTTCAGCATTGAGCGATTTTGCGACGTGTGCTTACTGTAACATCGCCCCTAGGCAGTGCCGTGTATGTGCATGGCAACCCCTGTCCTTGGAACACATAACATTTGACTGTCGGCCTTCAGACTGATTGTATGCGGGCAGTAGCTTGCGATATCACTAGCGCTTCTGCTTCAAACGCTGGAGTTCTTCATCAATTTCTAGCTTGCGAAAGGCATCTTCAACCTGTGACCAATCACGACTGTTGGCCGCCGTTTGGGCCCAATTGGCGCTTGATGACTCCGTAAATGGGCTACCTTGGCTGGTGTTGGGGGGGCGCTGTGTCGCCTCTTCGGTTGTACGTGCGGCTCGTTGAGCCTCAAGACGCACTCTCAGTTCTTGCTTGCGCACCTGCACCTGTTGCAACAACTGCTCCATTTGACCAATGCGGCTTTTGAGGGCCTGCATCTGCCCCCAAAGCTGATTGCCCTGCTGGAGAAGGTTGGCTTCGCGATCGCGAGCGGCCGCCGCCAAATCAGATCGCTTTGCTGCCTGCGCCTGATCGATGCGACTGTGCCACAGTTTAATATCTTCAGCTAGTGTCATGATCTTCTTTTCAACAGCTGCTAGCTCAACTTGACTGCGCGTCAAAAGATTTTTGGCATCAAGCTCTTGTTGACGGAGCTGCTCTTCAAGGGCTTGTAACTCAAGCTCAGGATGAGCCTGTAAAAACGCATCGAGACGCATTTCCAAAGAGCGAATTAAGTCGTCGATTAAGCTCATTACGCGCCTTACAGTTGTCCCGTTAATCCCAACTGTAGTGTATGCGAGCGGGAACCGTTACTGAGTACAACCCGCTCGCGTTCAACCGAGGCCACATACCAGCCCCGCTCGATGGGCTGACCGGCACTCAGGGGCAGCAGAATGTTATCAACCATGAGTAATGCCTGCGGACTGCTGCCGTTATTGGCGATGACACCCACCAACCGAATTGCTGAAGGGAGATCGGCAGCACCATA
>CAZAGN010000028.1:21390-33738 GCA_964484905.1 uncultured bacterium
GCTTCGTACTGAAATCCTGACCACAGCGCCAAGGAAGCCAGGGCCATAAACCCCAAGGAACCAGCGACAAAAATAAGCGCTTGCTTAACGGGTGATTGGGGCAGCACCTCATCCAGGTCTTCCGTTAAATCTTCAAATAGCGGTGCTGGTGCCACCAACGGTGGCGAAAACGGTGCTTTGAGCTGCCCCATCGTAATGGCCTCCGCTTAGAGCGGCAGCAGTTGCGGGTACTCAGTGGTTAGTTCAAGCGCCGTGAGTGTGTCACCCTTGGCTTGAGGCGTCCAGAGTACTTCCATGGCCAGAAGCTGCTCAGACCCAATGGCCCCTAACTGCACCAAACACCGCTGCAAGTCTGCCGCAGAATCTACTACAGGTAGTGTAGCCTGCTGGCCACGATACGCCACTAGTAGCGTTACAACCAGATACTCGCCGACATCATCGCTTTCGACAGCAGCTAGGTTACTGGCCTGGGCTGGGCTCAAACCCAGGTTTACCAAGGTTTCTGCCGAAAACTTGCTACGCTCCTGAAGCGAGAGTTGATTAAAGCGTTGCTCAGCCGCTTGAAGCGACATCGGCGCCTGGCTGCCATGACCGTAGGCCCAATACTCTTGGTGCCGATTCAGCATCAAGGTAATCTCTTGCAGCACCCGGCTCAGCCCCTGAGGATCGCTCGGATCCGAGCGGCGGGCCAACGTATCCATACCGGCTTGCAAACTACGGGCGTTGGCCAGCAAGCCAACCTGGAGTTCGGCAACGTGTACGGTTTCGGTATCAGAGCCACTCCCAAGGGCACCCGAGCGCAGAGCCCGCAGAACAAAACTACCCGCCCCAAACACAAGCAGCAGTGTCAGAAAAGAGCCCCCACCACCTCCAAAGAAGAAGGGCAATAAAAAAGGAAAGCCAATGCCACCGCCACCGGGATAGTAGCCTCCACCGCCATAACTACCTCCCCCGTAACCACCCCCACCTCGGGGCACTGTATACGACGAAGGTGGCCGAATGGAGCGGAAACTACCCCCGCCAATGCGGCCACCACTGCGAGCCATTGCCATCGGTGCTAGAGCTAGCATCACGATGAGTGTGAGGGCCAAACCCCGCTGCCAAATTCGCTTCCACATATATCTTTTGTCCAGAAATCGCTGCGCGAGCACCTGTTACTCAGTCAGCAAAACGCTTATCCACACGGATCAATTGAGCTGACAGACCAGAATTTGCTCGTGTTTCCATTGTACTGGGCACTTCTCGCGGCAATGGTACGGCTAATACGGCGGCTGTCGTGATCCAGTGCTAGCGAGCCAACACAACTCCCGGTGAGCCTAACTAACACGGAAAAATGAGTACTGTACTCTGGTTGAGCGCTACGTTGCAGCTTACAACACCTTTAATATTGAGCGATGTTAGCAACGCTCCTCAGGACTAGAAAGCTTGAGAATTTCAGGGCTCGGCGTCCTGACAAACCGGGCAAAAGTGGGTCGAGCGCCCACCGAGTTTAATCCGTTCAATGATGCCGGTAGGACAGCGGCGGCAAGGTTGACCTGTACGGCGATAAACCCAGGCTTTGCCAAGGTAGTTGCCGTTGACGCCTTCGAGGTCGCGATAGTTGCTGAAGCTGGTGCCCCGCAGGGCAATGCTTTCGCTGAGGACGGCGCGTATTGCTTGGTGGAGACGCTCAATTTGGCTTAGGCTCAAGTCTTTGCAAAGGGTTGTCGGCAGAATGTGGCTGAGAAACAGTGATTCGTCGGCATAGATATTGCCAATACCGGCCACGAGATCTTGATCAAGCAGGGCGGTTTTGATCGGGCGCTTGCGGTTGTGCAGAGCGGTAGCAAACGCCTTAACCGTCCAGCTATCGGTAAGGGGTTCTGGCCCGAGGTTGGCCAGGGTAGGCATAGTCGCTGTTATGGCTGCCAGGTTGGGGAGCCACCAAAATTGGCCAAAGGTACGCAGATCATCAAAGCGCAGCAGCGAACCCGCGAGATCCAGCTCAGCGCGGGTGTGTTTGCCCGGTGGTTGGCTGGGTTGCCACAAAAACTGCCCGGTCATGCGCAAATGGACAACCCACAACGAGGCATCATCTAGCTCTGCCCAGAGATACTTGCCCCGGCGCTGCCACTGCCGAATCGTACGCCCCTGGAGACGCTGACAAAACGCATCAGGGTCAGGACTGGCGACAAGGCGCGGTAAATGCAGGGTGATATGGCTAATCTCGCGATCGCGAGTGGTGGCCTCTAAATCACGGCGGACGGTTTCAACTTCGGGTAACTCGGGCATAGAATCCGCCGTACACTGGGTGAGATTCTGAGGATACCGCCGATGCGCCTTTCGCAGATGCTGTTTGTGACCCTCCGCGAAGATCCGGCAGAAGCCGAGATCCCTAGTCATAAGCTGCTGTTGCGGGCGGGCTATATCCGTCGTATTGGCAGCGGTGTCTATGCCTATTTGCCCTTGATGTGGCGGGTGCTGCAAAAGGTCTCGGCGATTGTCCGCGAAGAGCTTGATGCTACCGGCGCACAGGAATGCTTGCTGCCCCAAGTGCAGCCTGCTGAGCTGTGGCAAGAGTCGGGGCGCTGGGATACCTACACCAAAGCCGAAGGGATCATGTTCTCCCTTGAAGATCGCCAAGGCCGCGCCCTAGGCTTAGGCCCGACCCACGAAGAGGTGATCACCGCTGTGGCTCGCGATATGATTCGCAGCTACCGTCAATTGCCCCTCAACCTCTATCAAATTCAGACCAAATTCCGCGATGAGATCCGGCCTCGCTTTGGCCTCATGCGCGGGCGCGAGTTCATCATGAAGGATGCCTACTCCTTTCATGCCGACAGCGACAGCCTTGATACCACCTATCAGGCAATGCACCAAGCCTATTGCAACATCCTGCGCCGCAGTGGTTTGGCCTTCCGCGCTGTCGATGCCGACTCAGGTGCCATTGGTGGCTCGGGCTCGCAAGAATTTATGGTGTTGGCTGCTGCCGGTGAAGACGAAGTGCTGTACACCGCTGATGGTCAGTATGCCGCCAACGCCGAAAAAGCCGTTTCACTGCCCCCAGAAGCAGCACCTTCACCCTTTACGACCTACGAAAAACGCGAAACACCCAACACACCAACGATCGCGAGCCTTGCGGCCTACCTCAAGTGCGATCCGACCGTCATTGTTAAAAATGTCCTCTACGCCGCCAGCTTCGATAGTGGCATCACAGCGCTAGTACTGGTCAGTATTCGCGGTGATCAGGATGTCAACGAGGTCAAGCTCACCAACGAACTGAGCAAGCTGGCAGCCCAGTTCAAAGCCAAAACCCTCCTCAAGCTCGAAGTGCCCGACGAAACCGCCCAAGCCAAGTGGGCCACCGCCGCCCTGCCCCTGGGCTATATTGCCCCCGATTTAGCTGATAGCCTCATTCAGCCCAAGCTCAAAGACTACGCCCCGACCTTTGTCCGTATGGTTGATCACACCGCAGCGAGCCTGACAAACTTTGTCACGGGTGCCAACGAAACGGGCTATCACGTTGTCGGCGCTAATTGGGGTCAGGCGTTCCCGCTACCCAAGCTTCAGGTTGATGTGCGCAAAGCCCAAGCCGGTGATCGGGCCGTGCATGATGCCAGCCAAACCCTCGAAACCGCGCGGGGCATCGAAATCGGCCACATCTTTAAGCTGGGGACAAAATACTCGCAAGCTATGGGTGCGACCTTCACCAACGAAGCGGGCGAAGAAGTACCACTGGTGATGGGCTGCTACGGCGTCGGCGTCTCGCGCCTGGCCCAGGCCGCCGTCGAACAAAATCATGATGCCAAGGGCATTATCTGGCCGATCGCGATTGCGCCGTATCACTGCGTGATTGTCGTCCCCAACACCAAAGACGCGCAGCAAATGGAAGCCGCCGAGCAGTTACTGGCGGATCTTAATGCGGCGGGTATTGAAACGGTGCTGGACGATCGCGACGAACGGGCGGGTGTCAAATTCAACGACGCCGAACTGATTGGCTATCCCTTCCGCATTACGACAGGCCGCAGCCTCAAGCAGGGCAAGGTCGAAATCACCGCCCGCGCCACCGGCGAAGCAGCTGAGGTGGAGCTGGCGAAAGTTGTCGAAGCCTTACAGACGTTAGTTCAGGTTGCGAGCCATGGCTGAGCCCGAAGATCGCGAACTTGAATACACCTCGGCGATGCGGATTTTTGGTGGCCTCAGTTGGGGCACCCTCATCAGTCTCACCCTCGCCTCCGGGCTAATCATCATTCCCCAAGTGCCGCGTCCCTGGCTGTGGGTGATTCCGCCTGTGTGGCTAGCTCTGGTCGCGATCGGCATCACCCTGCAATGGCAGATTGCACGGGGCCATTGCCCCAAATGCGGCACAGCTGTAATCATCCCGACCACGGGCCTGCGCTGCCCCAACTGTCGCACCTATCTCAAGGCGGTCAATCGAGAAGTGCGACGAATGAAGTAACAGGTGGTGACGCCTGGCTGAGATGCCACTCGCAGACGTGTAACCTATGCCGGGTTCAAGCGCACTGACAGTATAAAAATTACTTCCCATATACGTAGGCTTGCTCGAACAACCCGGCTACTATAGGGGCTAGCCTATTCGCCGACGTTGTATGACTCACGGACTCTACAGTGCTACCGAGTTAATGAGTCGTTATCGCCGGGGCGAGCGTAATTTTCCTGATCTGCATCTCGCCTCTGCGCAACTTCAGGGCGCGGATCTATCGGAAGCGAACCTTCAAAACAGTAGCTTCAAACATGCTGACCTCACGGGTGCCGATCTCGTCCGTGCCAACCTCAATGGTACGAGTTTCAGCCATGCCAAACTTGTGGGTGCTGACCTCTTGGGGGCAAACCTCGGCAAAGCCGATCTCAGTGAGGCCGACCTCAGCCTCGCCAATATCAGTGGCGCTAATTTGCAAGGCGCGCTCCTAACGCTGGCCCGCTTTGGTGGTGCTAACCTCAGCATGGCCAATCTTTACCAAGCCGATATCAGTCGCGGTCGTTTTATTGGTGCCAACCTCTTTGAGGCCAACCTCAGCGAAGCCAACCTTGGTGAAGCGATTCTGGGTCGGGCGGGTCTGAGTCTGGCTAACCTCAGCCGCGCTAACCTGAATGCTGCTAACCTCGGTGATGCCAATTTCAGCGAAGCCGATCTGAGTGGTAGCGATCTGCGCCGTGCTAGCTGTATTGGCGTCAACTTTGGTCGGGCTAGCCTAGCGGGCAGTCAGTGCAAAGGGGCTTTGTTTACGGGTGCCAACTTTTTTGAAGCACGCCTCGAAGGTGCTGATCTCGAAGAAGCCGACCTCACGGGTGCAAATTTCTATGGTGCTACCTACGACCGTTTTACGCGCCTACCGCCCCGTTTTGATGCCTCAATGCTCAAATTCTTAGATCAGTAATATTGGCGGGTCAGCCTTACGGCGTTGGTAGCAGTCATCAATTCGCTCTGGTAGGTACTTCCGCTATGGCCTGCTTGTCGCGATCGCGAGCCCCTATTCAGCCGCCTTACTCCTAAGCCTTGACTGTGCACCTGCGCTGGGCAGGCATCAGAAACATCCGTTAAGATAAGAATCATTAACATAAGTTAATAGTCCTAGCGTGGCTGCCTTTGGCTTCACGGTACGCTAAGAGCAGACACCCCATAAGCAAGGAAGTGTGAACGTGAACAAGAAATGGCGCAATGTGGGTCTCTACGTGTTGTTAGGCATCGTAGTCATTTCAATTTTGACAACCTTTGTCGGTGGCCAATCCACACCCCGACCCGAGATGTCGTACTCCGACCTCATACACAAAATTGAGAGCCGCCAGGTATCCGAACTGCAAATTACCGATGGCGGCACGGTCGCGATCGCGAAGTTGGCTGCCAATGGCGCACCTGTACAAGTGAACCTACCACCGCTCACCCCCGAATTTGAGCAAATGCTGGTGCAAAACAACATTGATGTTGTCGTGCGTCCCATGCAAAACGATGGCGGTGTATTCCGCGCCCTCAGTTCACTCTTCTTCCCACTCCTCGTCCTGACCGGCTTATTCTTCTTGCTGCGTCGGGCCCAAAGTGGCCCTGGCAACCAAGCGATGAACTTTGGTAAGTCCAAAGCCCGCGTCCAAATGGAGCCCAAAACCCAAATCACCTTTGGTGACGTGGCCGGTATCGAGCAAGCCAAGCTTGAACTTAGCGAAGTCGTTGATTTCCTCAAGAATCCCGAGCGTTTTACGGTTATTGGTGCCAAAATTCCCCGGGGCGTGCTGCTGGTTGGCCCTCCTGGTACGGGTAAAACCCTTTTGGCGCGCGCTGTTGCTGGCGAAGCGGGTGTCCCCTTCTTCTCGATTTCTGGCTCAGAATTTGTCGAAATGTTTGTCGGCGTTGGTGCCTCCCGCGTCCGTGACCTGTTCGAACAAGCCAAGACCAATGCACCTTGTATCGTCTTCATCGATGAAATTGATGCCGTCGGTCGCCAACGGGGTGCCGGGTTGGGCGGTGGCAACGACGAACGTGAGCAAACCCTCAACCAACTTCTCACTGAGATGGATGGCTTCGAAGGTAACTCGGGCGTTATCGTCATCGCGGCCACCAACCGTCCTGATGTTTTGGATGCGGCCCTGCTTCGTCCCGGTCGTTTTGACCGCCAAGTGACCGTTGATCGGCCTGACTACAGTGGTCGCCGCGAGATCTTGGGTGTTCATGCCCGTGGCAAAACCCTGAGCAAAGATGTCGATCTCGAAAAGATTGCCCGTCGTACACCTGGCTTTACGGGTGCTGACTTGGCTAACTTGCTTAACGAAGCCGCGATCCTTGCCGCACGCCGCAGCCTCACTGAGATCTCGATGGATGAGATCAACGATGCGGTTGATCGGATTCTTGTCGGCCCCGAAAAGAAAGAGCGCCTCATGAGCGACAAGCGCAAGCGTCTTGTGGCTTATCACGAAGCGGGTCATGCCCTTGTGGGTGCCTTGATGCCCAACTACGATCCTGTGCAAAAAGTGACGATTATCCCGCGCGGTCAAGCCGGTGGTCTGACCTGGTTTATGCCCAGCGATGACGACATGGGCCTTACCTCCCGCAACTACCTCATGAACATGATGTCTGTCGCCTTGGGTGGCCGCGTCGCCGAAGAGGTAATCTTTGGTGAGCCCGAAGTAACGACGGGTGCCGCCAGTGACCTGCAACAGGTTGCCCGTATTGCCCGCAACATGGTGACTCGCTTTGGCATGAGTGATTTGCTGGGTAATGTTGCCCTCGGTCGTGCTTCTGGCAATCCTTTCTTGGGTCGCGACATGATGAGCGAGCGGGACTTCTCCGATTCCACCGCCGCCATGATTGACACAGAAGTGCGCCGCTTGGTCGATATGGCCTACCAGCGTACCCATCAGATCATCGAAGACAACCGTGTCCTCCTCGATTCGATTGCCAACCGCCTCATCGAAGTCGAGACCATTGATGCTGATGAGTTCCAAGGCATTGTCAACGGTTCGCCGGTGACGATGGCACCTCTGCCCGTCAGCAGCGAGCCCCTGCCTGCTTAGGCGCTAGTTCATACCAGTAACTTTGCAGCCTCCAGTACTGGGGGCTGTTTTTTATGACTAGATTTTTAGGGCTAAATCATCGATTGATGAGTCTGTAGTGAGAGCATCTCAGGCGATGTTGAGGCTGGCCAAGGCTGAGTTCGACAAGCGGGAGCCAGCAGAGGGCTCGAGGTTAGTCTGCGAATACCTGATGAGCGATAAGCAAGGTTCTAGGACTGCGGACGAGGTGAGGCTGGTGCAGCCGGTGGTACAGGCGTTGTTGTGGCAGCACCCCGGTCATAAATTTCAATATCCCACTGGCCTGCCCCGTTACTCTCAAAGGCAATGAAGCGCCCGTCGGCACTCACGGTGGGGTTACGCACATCTCCCGGCAGGCGATTGCTAATATTTTCGACTTGCTGTGTCTCGCGATCGTAAAGAAAGACATCTGAGCGACCGAGGGCATTACTCAAAAAGACAATAAAGCGGCCATTAGCACTGATGGTTGGGGACGCCATCGCCCAATCATCCCGATTAAGACGCGGCAGATCGATAAAGCGGCGAATTTCCAAATCATAGAGATAAATATTCTCACTGCCCTCACGATTGGAGGTAAAGACAAGCAGTCGGCCATCACCACTCAATGAAGGACTATTTTCACTCATCAGTGTGTTGAGACCCGCATTACTAACGCTGGCGCGTGGGGTCAAAAAGTTGCCCTGAGTACAGCCCGAGAGGATGATCCCACCAATCGCGATCCCAGCCCGCTTCAATGTTCGCTGCACTCCGTATTCCATGGCCCTAGCCTCAGCATTTATAGACTCAGCTCTAGTCTGACACTTCGGGATCGCGACAAACACCTTAGCCAAACTGCGCTAGAGTAAAAATGTTAAAAACCATTGCAGGAGACGGACACCATGCCGTTGATCGAAACTAAATCTGATCGGATGGTGCTCAACTTCGGCCCTCACCACCCATCAATGCACGGTGTCCTGCGGCTAATCGTGACTCTTGACGGCGAAAATGTCGTGGATTGCGAACCCGTCCTCGGTTACCTGCATCGTTCGATGGAAAAGATTGCCGAGAACCGCACCGTTGTTCAGTACTTACCCTACGTCACCCGCTGGGATTACTTGGCAACCATGTTCACCGAAGCGATTACGGTGAATGCGCCCGAACAATTGGCCGATGTTAAGGTACCCCGCCGCGCACAGTACATTCGGGTGTTAATGCTTGAGCTCAGCCGGATTGCCTCCCACCTGCTTTGGTTAGGTACTTTTGTTGCCGATATTGGTGCTCAAACGCCCTTCTTTTATGTCTTCCGCGAACGGGAGATGATTTACGACTTGTTTGAAGCGGCCACCGGCATGCGGATGATGCACAACTACTTCCGCATTGGTGGTGTCGCGGCAGATTTGCCCTACGGTTGGGTTGCCAAGTGCCACGACTTTTGCAACCACCTCATGCCCAAAATCGACGAGTACGAGCGGCTCCTGAGCGCAAACCCTATTTTGCGCAACCGTACTGTCGGCATTGGTGTGATCACCCGCGAAGATGCGATCAACTGGGGTCTGTCAGGGCCAATGCTGCGTGCCTCGGGCGTCAACTGGGATCTGCGCAAGGTTGACCATTACGAGTGCTACGACGATTTTGATTGGGACGTTGTCACTGATGATGGCGGCGACTGCTATGCCCGCTACATCGTCCGTGTTCAAGAAATGCGCGAGTCGGTGAAGATTATTCGTCAAGCCCTTGAGGGTTTGCCAGGCGGCCCCTTCGAAAATCTCGAAGCCCAGCGTATGGCCGGCGGCCCCAAATCCGAGTGGAATGCCTTCGATTATCAATTCATTGGTAAAAAGTCTTCGCCAATGTTCAAGATTCCCCAAGACGAGCATTACGTGCGCGTCGAAGCACCCAAGGGTGAGCTTGGCGTTTACTTGCTGGGTGACGGCAACGTCTTCCCCTGGCGCTGGAAGATTCGGCCACCGGGTTTCATCAATCTGCAAGTGCTGCCGCAAATGGTGCGTGGCATGAAGCTGGCCGATATTATGGCTATTCTTGGCAGCATCGACATCATCATGGGCGAAGTAGATCGCTAGGGGATAAACCAATGGGAATTGATTTACGCGCCAGTTTTGTCGCTGGCCTTGAAGGATTTGGGCTGCGCCCTGATGTCGCCTCGGCCCTCTGGCTGCCGTTGCCGATGTTGCTGCTGGTGATTGCTGTCACCGTGGGTGTGATGGTGATGACTTGGCTGGAGCGGAAAATTTCAGCCGCAGCGCAGCAACGTACTGGCCCAACCTTGGCAGGCCCTCAAGGTTTGCTCTTGCCCCTGGCCGATGGTCTGAAGCTGCTGACCAAAGAAGATGTGATTCCGGCTGATGCTGACCCGTGGCTGTTTACCCTCGGGCCGATTCTTGTGTTTCTGCCGGTGTTCTTCTCGTACATGGTGGTGCCCTTCGGTCAAAACCTGCTGATTTCTAACCTCGCGATTGGTGCTTTCTTTTTGATTGCCATCTCGAGCATTCAGCCGATTGGTTTGTTGATGTCGGGCTATTCGTCAAACAACAAGTACGCCCTCTTGGGTGGCTTGCGGGCGGCGGCACAGTCAATTAGCTACGAACTGCCCCTAGCGCTCTCGGTGCTCGCGATCGCGATGATGAGCAACGGTCTCGATACCGTCAGCATCGTCGAGCGGCAGTCTGAGTATGGCCTGCTGAGCTGGAACGTCTGGCGGCAGCCCATTGGCTTCGTAATCTTCTTGCTTTCGGCCTTGGCTGAAGCTGAGCGTCTACCTTTTGATTTGCCGGAAGCCGAAGAAGAGTTGGTGGCGGGCTACCAAACCGAGTACGGCGGCATGAAATTTGCCCTCTTCTACCTCGGCTCCTACGCCAACTTGATGCTGGGCTCGCTGTTGGCAGCGGTTCTCTACCTCGGTGGCTGGTCATTCTTTGTCCCAGTTGAAGCAATTGCTGGCTGGTTACATGTCGGCCTCAACGAACCCGCAGTGCAAGTCATTACGGCTGTCCTCGGCATTGTGATGACGATTGTTAAAGCCTTCATCTTCATCTTCTTGGCGATCATCATCCGCTGGACACTGCCCCGTGTGCGCATTGACCAACTGCTGGACTTGGGCTGGAAGTTCCTTCTGCCGATTGCCCTAGTTAACTTATTGCTGACAGCAGCCCTCAAACTGGCCTTCCCGGCCTTTTTCTAGAACGTTTCCCTAGAGGTTCTCCACCATGAAATTTCTTGATAAAGTCGGTGGCTATGCCAGTGATGTCTGGCAATCAGCTAAGGCCATTGGCCAAGGCTTGAGCGTTGTCTTCGACCACATGGGTCGCCGCCCGATTACTGTACAGTACCCTTACGAAAAGCTAATCCCCTCCGAGCGGTTTCGGGGTCGGATTCACTTCGAGTTTGATAAGTGTATTTCTTGCGAAGTTTGTGTGCGGGTGTGCCCGATTAACTTGCCAGTAGTGGACTGGGCCTTCAATCCCGAGCTCAAGAAGAAAGAACTCTACAACTACAGCATCGACTTTGGTGTCTGTATTTTCTGCGGCAACTGCGTTGAGTACTGCCCCACTAATGCCCTCTCGATGACCGAGGAGTATGACCTTTCATCCTATGACCGTCATGAGCTGAACTTTGACCAAGTAGCCCTGGGTCGTGTGCCCTACAAGGTTACTGAAGATCCGATGGTGACACCACTGCGGGAATTTGCCTACCTGCCCGAAGGCGAAATGTATCCTCACGATCAGCCAGCCGACATTCAGCGTGCCGGTAAACGCCCCGAAGAGATCTTGGCCGAAATCCGGGCCGCTCAAGAAGCCAGTACACCAGCCAGCTAACGGTTACACCCAACTAGGAGATAGACGTGATTACCCTACCTGAAACCCTGCCCGAAGGCGCGAGTTTCGTTAGCTTTCTCATTCTGGCGGCAATGGCGATTGGCTTTGCTTTGGGCGTTGTCCTTGTGCCCAACATTGTCTATGCCGCTTTTTTGTTGGCCGGTGTGTTCATGAGCATGGCCGGTATGTACCTGCTGTTGAATGCTGACTTTGTTGCAGCGGCGCAGGTATTGATCTACGTCGGCGCGGTCAATGTTTTGATTCTTTTTGCGATTATGCTGGTCAACCGGCGCGTGCCACTGGAGCCGCTGAAGTTGGGCTGGCTCCGCAATGGCATCACAGGTCTGGTGTGTGCGGGTCTGTTTACCCTTCTCAGCCTTACAGCTTGGTCTACGCCCTGGGCAGTTCAACCTGTACAGGCCGTGAACAGCATCATCTTGATTGGGCGGCACTTCTTCAGTGATTACCTTCTGCCCTTTGAGGCCGCATCAGTGCTGCTGCTGATGGCCTTGGTGGGCGCAATTATTTTGGCGCGCCGCGAGTTTGTTGCCGGTGTCGGTGATGTTGAACTGGCCTTGTTAGAGCGACCTCGCCCAACCCTCGAAGAACCCGTCGGCGCAAGCAAGGAGTAGGTCATCATGTTACAGCTTGAGTTTTTTCTCACGGTTGCTGCGGTTCTGTTTTGCATCGGTATTTATGGCATCGTCACCAGTCGCAATGCGGTGCGGGTTTTGATGTCAATTGAGTTGTTGCTCAATGCCGTGAACCTCAACTTTTTGGCTTTCTCAAACTTTCTCGATTCGGGCAACATTCGTGGCCAAGTGTTTACAGTGTTTGTGATTACGGTGGCGGCGGCGGAAGCAGCTGTCGGGCTCGCGATCGTGCTGGCCATTTACCGCAACCGTGACACTATCGACATGGAGCGCTTCAACCTTCTGCGCTGGTAAGTCTTGGCAAGGTTAGAGCTAAGGAAGTAATGAAGAGTTGTAGTGATGAACGAAGAACCAGATAGCGC
>CAZAGN010000029.1:0-7244 GCA_964484905.1 uncultured bacterium
GTCAGGGAGTGGAACATATTTTTGGCTACCCCGGTGGAGCCATTCTCCCGATTTACGACGAGCTCTATCGAGCCGAGTCCGCAGGGCACCTCAAGCATTATCTTGTGCGTCACGAGCAAGCTGCTGGCCATGCCGCCGATGGCTATGCGCGCGCAACCGGCAAAGTCGGGGTTTGTTTTGCCACCTCTGGGCCGGGTGCAACCAACCTTGTTACGGGGCTGGCGACGGCCTACATGGACTCCATTCCGATGGTGGCGATTACCGGGCAGGTTCCTTCGCATTTCATTGGGACTGACGCCTTCCAAGAAACCGATACCTTCGGCATTACGATGCCCGTGGTCAAGCACTCCTATGTTGTGCGCGACCCCAAAGATATTGCCCGTATTGTTGCCGAAGCGTTTCACATTGCCGGTACCGGGCGACCAGGGCCAGTGTTAATCGATATCCCCAAAGATATTGGCCAAGCTGCTTTTGACTATCAACCCTGTACTGAGGTCAATATTCCGGGCTATCGGCCGACGCTACGGGGCAATCCGCGCCAAGTGTATGCGGCGGTCAGAGAGCTACTGACGGCTGAGCGGCCCCTGCTGTATGTGGGTGGTGGCGCGATTACGGCGGGTGCCCATGCCGAGCTCCAACAGCTTGCCGAGCAACTCCAGATTCCGGTTACCACAACTCTTATGGGTAAGGGTGCCTTCGATGAAAACCATGTCCTTTCGGTCGGCATGTTGGGGATGCACGGTACGGCCTATGCCAATTTTTCGGTTACAGAATGCGATCTGCTGGTTGCCGTCGGCGCGCGGTTTGATGATCGTGTGACGGGCAAGCTCGATGAGTTTGCGAAGCGGGCGCGGGTGATTCATATTGACATTGACCCCGCCGAAGTGGGCAAAAACCGAGGCCCTGATGTACCGATTGTCGGTGATGTCAAAACTGTCTTAATTGATATTTTGGCGCAGCTGCAACGGGAAACGCTGAACCCGAATCTGACGCGGGCTTGGTTAGATCGAATTCAGCGTTGGCGGGAAGATTATCCCCTGCAGGTACCCGTCTACGACGGTCTCTTGTCGCCGCAGCAAGTGATTGATGGCTTCCGGCGTCATGCTCCTAACGCTTTTTACACCACGGATGTGGGGCAGCACCAAATGTGGGCGGCGCAGTTTTTGCGCAACGGACCACGGCAGTGGATTTCGAGTGCTGGCTTGGGCACGATGGGCTATGGTTTGCCCGCCGCGATGGGGGTTAAGGTAGCACAGCCGCAGTCTGAGGTGGTGTGCATTAGCGGCGATGCCAGCTTCCAGATGAATTTGCAGGAGTTAGGCACCCTGGCCCAGTACGGCATTGCTGTGAAGACAGCGGTGATTAATAACTTCTGGCAGGGGATGGTGCGTCAGTGGCAGGAAGCGTTCTATCAGGAGCGCTACTCTCACTCGGATATGCAGCCGGGAATGCCCAACTTTGCGAAGCTGGCCGAGGCGTTTGGTGTGAAGGGCTTGGTGGTCAAGCATCCTGACGAGTTGGATGATGCCATTCAGATGATCCTCAAAGAAGACGGCCCTGTGCTGGCCGATTTTCAGGTTTGCCGCACTGAAAATTGCTACCCGATGGTGGCCCCTGGTAAATCGAACGCTCAGATGATTGGTTTGCCCGAGCGGCCCCAAGAGTACGTGGCGGAGCTGGTCTATTGCCCCAGTTGCGGTGCCAAGAACCCCTCCTCCCATAAGTTTTGTGCCGATTGTGGGACAAAACTCTAGGGAAGCGTTGGGTGCTAGCGGTATAGTTGGGGTGATCAGAACAGGAGAGAGAGCCATGGTCGAGCTAGATGTTCTGGATGAGGTGATCGCAGAGACGCCCGTCGCCGAAGTCGTGGCCACGGTGATCTCGGCGCTGAAGGCAGAGGATGAGGCGGCCTACGAGGCCCAGGCGAATGGTCACACCTGGAAGTTTGACTACGGTACGATCACGGTTTTGGTTCACCTGACCGGCGAAGCGGAAGACGATACGCTCACGATTTGGTCGGTTGTGCTCCCGTTGCCGGTGACTGATGAGGCCAAACTGATGCGGGAACTGTTGGTCAAAAACTGGGATACCACCCTCGAAGCTCGCTTTGCCATCTGGAATGATCAAGTCGTGCTGCACACAACACGCCAATTAGCAGGGATTACGCCGGGTGAAATCTCGCATCTGATTACGCTGGTGGCAACACTAGCCGATGAGTATGATGAGCCTCTGCAGGAAACTTACCTGTAGCGCTGTTGATGACTGGACACGTCAGTAGGCGCATTTGAGTACGGCTTTTGATGCTGCCGGAATTGTCTGGCCCTGGGTCTGTCAACCCGGGGCTTTAGCCATGGCAACCGATCAGGCCATGCTGTCGCGATCGCGAACTCTGAACCAACCGATCTTGCGCTTTTATCAGTGGTCAGCACCGACGATTTCGTTGGGCTATCACCAACGTGAACGCCTAGATAGTACGTTGGCGCAAGTGAGGCGACCCACGGGCGGGCGGGCGGTGTTGCACCAAGCGGGCGGCGAATATGCCGATCTGACCTATGCGATTGCCTGGCCCCAGTTGCCGCGCCGTGATGCCTATGCCTGGCTGTGCCGCTTTTTGGTGGTAGGTCTGGCTAATCTGGGTCGTGAGGTGCAGTTGGGGACGGCTTCACGGGGTTATATCGGTGAGCGCAGTTGCTTTCGGACAACAACAGCCGCCGATCTGTGCTGGCAGGGCAAAAAGGTGATTGGCAGCGCCCAGGTGTGGCAGCAGGGTAGTGTTTTGCAGCACGGTACGCTGCTCTTGGCACCCGATTGGGATCTGTGGGAGCAGGTGATGCCCGGCTCAACGGCGCAGGTGACAGGGCTCCCAGGACTGACTCCCAGGGTGGTCATTGAGGCTTTGGTGGCGGCGGCAACAACAGTGTACGAGCGGGTTTGGTCGCTGGATCCGCAAGGACTCGCGATATACTGATGAGTGCCTTTTGCCCTTCGCGATCGCTAATGAGTTTCTGGAAAAATTGGTTTGCGGATGCAGGTGCAGAGGAGGCGGCAGTGACATCAACCGTACGATCTCAAGCAGCGGGCCAACCGCGTATTTATCTCAGCAATACTCGCAGCATCGATGTTTATGAACTTGAAGAACTCTGCGACTCGGTCGGCTGGGCACGGCGGCCTGTGCGCAAGGTCAAAAAAGCGATTGAGTATAGCTATCTGGTCATTACCCTCTGGTGGGAGAACGGTACCTATCGACGCTTGATTGGTTTTGCCCGGGCGACTTCCGATCATTCCTTTAACGCCACCCTATGGGATGTTGTGGTTCATCCCGAGTTTCAAAACCAGGGCCTAGGCAAAGCACTCATGGATCGGGTGATTCGCGATCTGCGCAGCCACGACATTAGCAATATCACGCTCTTTGCCGACCCGGGCGTGGTTGAATTTTACGAGCGGTTGGGGTTTGTCCAAGATCCCGAAGGGATCAAAGGGATGTTTTGGTACCACGACTAATAGGCCCAATGGCTCCGATAAGAATCGAGCTGTGGGGTACCCATACAGCGGCCAAATGATGGGCTAGGCCACAGCTGACATTCGTAATCAGTCCTGCGTATGTAAGCTAGGTACTATTCGCGAGGCCGGCTGCCTTTCTATGATCAGGCGATACCGTGGATTTTCTCATGACTAATAGCTCGATTACGGGTGCTGTTGCTGATTTGCTGTTCAATCGCGAGCTGAGCTGGATTCGCTTTAATGCGCGTGTCCTTCACGAAGCCCTCGATGAGCGGACACCCCTGCTTGAGCGACTGAAGTTTTTAGCTATCTTCAGCAGTAACCTCGATGAATTTTTTATGGTGCGGGTTGCTGTTATCAAACAGCAAATCGAGGCGGGGGTAACGACCCTGACACCCGATGGCCTGACGCCGCAAGCACAACTGGCCCAGATCCATACCCACCTACGACCCCTGATCGCCCAGCAGCACCAGTGTTTTACAGACGTCTTATGTCCGCGTCTGGCGACTGAAGGTATTCATATTTGCCACTATCCTGATCTTGAGGCCGAGCAACAAGCTTTTCTTGAAAGTTATTTTAGAACGCGGATATTTCCGGTGCTGACGCCCTTGGCAGTTGATCCGGGCCATCCGTTTCCCTACATCTCAAACCTCAGCCTCAGTCTGGCGGTTGAAGTATACGACCCACTCAGCGATCAGGAGCATTTTGCGCGGATCAAAGTGCCGCCCATTTTGCCGCGCTTCGTTCAGGTTGGCACCTCGCCCGTGTATGTGCCCCTTGAGCAGGTGATTGCCCATAACCTCGATGTTTTGTTTGAAGGCATGGTGATCCGGCGCTACTATCCCTTCCGCCTGACCCGTGACGCCGACCTCGCGATTGAGGAAGAGGAGGCGGCGGATTTGCTGGAGGCAATCCAGCAGGAATTGCGCAAACGGCGCATTGGTGGCTCGGCGGTGCGGCTGGAGGTGGTTGCCAACACGCCCCACGGCATTATTACCAAGCTGCAACAGGAACTGGGCCTTGCCGATGACGATGTCTACTACATTGATGGCTTGCTAAACCTTAAAGACCTCATGAGTTTTATGGCCATTCCGCGGCCCGATCTGAAGGATGAGCGTTGGCCTTCGGCGTTGCCACCCGAGCTGACCGGCAATGATGAGGCATCGGTGAGTATTTTTGACCAAATCAAAGAGCAAGGCACGATTCTGCTGCACCATCCTTATCATTCCTTTAGCCGCAGTGTTTTACGGTTTATTGAAGAGGCAGCGGACGACCCGCAAGTGCTGAGTATTAAGCAGACGCTTTACCGCACGTCGGGTGATTCGCCGATTGTCGGCGCGCTGATCCGGGCGGCCGAAAATGGGAAGCAGGTGGCGGTGCTCGTAGAGCTCAAAGCCCGCTTTGATGAGGAAAATAATATTCTTTGGGCGAAAAAACTCGAAAAAGCAGGGGTTCACGTTGTCTATGGCTTGGTTGGCCTCAAGACCCATGCCAAGACCGTGTTGGTGGTACGGCAAGAGAATGCTCATCTTCAGTCTTATGTCCATATTGGTACAGGCAATTACAACCCCAAGACAGCCCGCTTGTATACCGATATTGGGATCCTCAGCTGCGATCAAGATTTGGCGGCCGATTTAATTGATTTGTTTAATTTCCTGACCGGTTATGCCCGCCAGCGGGGCTTTCGGCAGATTCTGGTAGCGCCGACAACCTTGCGATCGCGATTTGTTGAGCTTATCCGCCGTGAGATTGCCCACCACCAGGCAACGGGGAACGGTCATATCATTGCCAAGATGAACTCGTTAGTGGATCCAAAACTGATCGAGGCAGTCTATGAAGCCGGCCGGGCGGGTGTGAAGGTAGAGCTGATTATTCGGGGGATGTGCTGCCTCAAGCCCGGTATCCCAGGCGAAAGCGACAACGTGCGGGTGATTAGCATTATTGGTCGTTTGTTAGAGCACGCCCGTATTTTTTACTTTGCCAATGGCGGTGAGCCTGAGTTTTATATTGGTAGTGCCGACTGGATGACCCGCAATATGGATCGGCGCGTTGAGGTGGTGAGCCCAGTTCGCGATCGGCAGTCGCAGCAAGAACTGTGGCAGATTCTTCAGATTATGCTGGCCGATAATCGCCAAGCCTGGGAACTAGCGGCGGATGGTACCTACAGCCAGCGACACCCAACTGAGTCTGAAGCGTCTCAACCTTCGCAGTACCGCCTCAGTGCGCGGGCGCGGGGGCTTGACGTTGACTAGGGCTAGATCGGCTTTGTCAACACTTGCTCACCTGAAACCCTCGAAGCTGTCCTGGGGCCAGTGCTAGCATTGAGCCACTGTTTTCTATTCCTACTATGAGTGCGGCTTCCCTGTTTGAGCAGCATGTGATGACGACCTACGGGCGTTACCCGATTACGCTTGTGCGGGGCGAGGGTTGCCATGTATGGGATAGCGACGGTAAAGACTACCTCGACTGTGTGGCTGGGATTGCGACCTGTACTCTTGGTCATGCCCATCCGGCCTTTGTGGCGGCAGTGACCCAACAAGTGCAGACCCTACACCATGTCTCAAATCTCTATTACAACGAACCCCAAGGTGAGTTGGCTGCTTGGCTGACCCAGCATTCCTCAGCGGATCGGGTCTTCTTCTGTAATTCTGGTGCGGAAGCCAATGAAGGTGCGATTAAACTGGCGCGCAAGTATGCCCACACCGTACGCGGTATTGAAAGTCCAGTTATTTTGACGGCGCATGCTAGTTTCCACGGACGGACTTTGGCCACGATCACGGCGACAGGCCAGCCCAAATATCAAAAGAATTTTGCTCCCCTCGTGCCTGGCTTTGACTATATTCCCTACAATGATCGCGAAGGAACCGTCGCCAAATTAGATCAGTATGCCGGCCAAGTGGCGGCAATCTTGCTTGAGCCCCTCCAAGGCGAGGGTGGTGTTATGCCTGGCGATCCGGCTTACTTTCAATGGCTGCGGCAGGTCTGCACCGAGCAGGATATCTTGCTGATCTTTGATGAAGTGCAGGTGGGTATGGGGCGGACAGGTCGCCTCTGGGGTCACTACCATTTGGGTGTTGAGCCGGATATTTTCACGTTGGCCAAGGGCTTAGCGGGCGGTATTCCGATTGGGGCGCTGTTGGCCAAATCTCACTGTGCGATTTTCCAGCCGGGTGACCATGCCAGTACCTTTGGTGGCAATCCTTTTGCCTGTGCCGTCGGCTTGGCGGTGGCCCAAACTCTGGCCTCAGACCATTTGGTTGGCAATGCACGTGACCGAGGACGGCAGTTGCAACAGGGTCTGATGCAGCTCGCCAAACGTTATCCCCAAGCGCTGGCCGGTGTGCGGGGCCAAGGCTTGATTCAGGGGTTGGTGACCCACTTACCGGCAGCCGAGATTGTCAAAGCCGCCATTGCCCAGGGATTGCTCCTCGTGCCCGCCGGGACAAACGTTGTCCGCTTTGTGCCGCCGCTGACGATTAGTGCGGCCGAGATTGGCTTGGCCCTTGAGCGCCTTGGGGTCGCGATCGCGAGCATCACCGAGACCGCCCTCGCCGCTGTGTAATTTAAATCAGGACATCACAAAAGAAAAACAAAAGCCCCCTAAATCATGAGGGGCTTTTTTGCATCAGCACGAGTTGTTTTAAGCCAGGATCAATACTCCGAACGATAAACCGCTTCCACCAAGACTGCGCAGACCCGACTGGGCCGCACAATCAGAAATTCATTCTCTAACGGACGGGGTA
>CAZAGN010000029.1:7344-20469 GCA_964484905.1 uncultured bacterium
GCGCAGACCCGACTGGGCCGCACAATCAGAAATTCATTCTCTAACGGACGGGGTAGCCGCACAAACGCGTCCGAGCCACTGGTAAAAATCTCATTCATCAAACGCGAGACTTCCTTCGGCTCAGAAACTCGCACCTCTTCACGGTGACCCCCGTCGAGCATGATCTGAATGCTATATTCATCCGGCTTTTTTGCCATACCATCCTCAGCGGCAACCGACCCTATTATTCCCTGTTTAGCGCCGCCGTGCCACCGGCAGCCGTCCGATGTTGGCGACTCTGCAGCTGTTCGGTCGTCATGCGGTCATAGGTGAGAGTCAACTCAGCCAGCCGCTCTGTCAATGCGGGGGTCAGCATATCACTGCTGTAGCGCCAACTCCAGTTTTGCTGGGTCGTGCTCGGAAAATTCATGCGGGCATCGCGATTGAGGCCAAAAATGTCCTGCAACGGGAAAATGGCCAGATCGGCAATCGAGGCCATCGCCAGACGAATCAGATCCCAATGCACACCGGCTGGCGAGATCACACCCAAGTAGCGCTGAACAGCGTCTTTCTCCGCATCACTAGCGCCGTAGCCCCGTTGATTATCAAGGTCGATACTGTCGCCATAAATCCAGCCAACAGTGGTGTCATTGTCGTGGGTGCCGGTATAAACGGCGCAGTTACGCACATAGTTATGGGGCAAGTAGGGGTTTTTGGCCGTGTCGCCAAAGGCAAACTGCAAAATCCGCATCCCCGGAAACTCACAGGCGTCGCGTAGGGCATCGACTTCGGGGGTAATGATCCCAAGATCTTCTGCCAAAATGGGAATCTCTCCCAGTTCTTGCTTCAGCACGCGAAAGAAATCCACCCCTGGCCCCGGCAGCCACTCGCCATGGATCGCCGTTTCGGCATCACCCGCCACCGCCCAAAAGGATTCAAAGGCGCGGAAGTGATCAACTCGCACACCATCGACGTACTGCAACAAAAAGCGAAAACGCTTAATCCACCAGCGATAGCCTGTCTCCTTCAGGACATCCCATTTGTAGAGTGGATTGCCCCACAGTTGACCCGTTTTGCTGAAATAGTCTGGCGGTACACCCGCCACATAGATCGCTTTGCCGTCGGGCTCAAGATAAAAAATCTCGGGGTTGGCCCAAGCATCGGCGCTGTTGTAGGCCACATAGATTGGGATATCACCAATAATCAAAATCTCTTGGGTGGCGGCAAAGGCTTTGAGTGCCTGCCACTGTCCCATAAACCAGAATTGCCAGACCTTGTGACGGGCGATCGCGATCGCGTGCTCACTCGATGCTACTGCCAGCGCCTGTGGGTCGCGCTTGGCCAGACTCCCCGCCGCCGTATCGGGCCAGGTAGACCAGTGAGCCTCAGCATGATGCTCCAGCAACGCCATAAACAGGGCATAGTCATCCAGCCAGGCCGCCTGCTCGGCGCAAAATGCGGCAAACTCGGCCTGTACACTCGGCTTAGCCAAAAACCGGTCTGCCGCCAACGTCAGCAGCGCCATCTTGAAGGGAATCACCGTCTCAAAATCGACCTGACCCAGAAACTGCGCCTGAATGAGCGGCCATTCAGGCCGACTCTCCCAATCGCTGGTACGCAGCCAACCGGCCTCTGCCAAGATCTCAGGGCTCAGCAGCAGGGGATTACCGGCAATTGCCGAATAGCTCATGTAGGGTGAATGGCCATAACCCGTCGGGCCTAGGGGCAAGATTTGCCACAGCCGCTGGCCACTGCGCACCATAAATTCAAGAAACTGGCGCGCCCCCGCCCCCAAATCTCCAATGCCAAAAGGACTGGGTAGTGACGTCGGATGCAAGAGAATGCCACTCATCCGTTCAAACGGCATACACCATACCCTCTCATTAACCCCTCCAAGTATCGCACCCCAGGCTCCGTGCCCCAGTTCTCGACCCTGACGGGGCCTAACTCTGGCAAAAAAAGCGATTCAATGCTATAGACTAGAGCAAGGTCAAAACTATGTGCCTGAGAGCACAGTAGGGCTTTAGCAAGTTTTCAGAATCTGTCAATACTGGCAGTCGTCACTTAGCTGAGGGCCTGACCCCCATTACCCGTCAGTCGATCTTCATGTCGAAACAAATAATCATTGCCGAGCAGCACTCCATTGCGGCTGTCTTTGCCGAAGACCAAATTCAAGAACTCATTGTCGCTACGGGTCATCACCAAGTCGGTGATGTCTACCTGGGCATCATCGAGAATGTTTTGCCCAGTATTGACGCCGCCTTTGTCAATATTGGCAACCCCGATCGTAACGGCTTCATCCACGTCACTGATTTAGGCCCCCTGCGCCTCAAGCGCTCCGCCGCCACCATCAGTGAATTAGTGACCCCCCAGCAGAAAGTGCTGGTGCAGGTCATGAAAGAGCCCACCGGCAACAAAGGGCCACGCCTTACGGGCAACCCCTCCTTTCCAGGGCGCTATCTGGTGTTGATGCCCTACGGCAAAGGCGTTCACCTCTCAACGCGCATTCGCGACGAAGATGAGCGCACCCGCCTCAAAGCCCTCGCTATCTTGATCAAACCGGCGCAAATGGGTTTGGTTGTTCGCACCGAAGCCGATGGCATTCCGGAAGATTCGATTATTGAAGATCTGGACATGCTCGTGAAGCAGTGGGAGCAGATCCAGCAAGAGTCCAGTTCAAGCCGTGCGCCTGCCCTCCTTCGCCGGGATGATGACTTTATTCAGCGGGTACTGCGGGATGCCTTTGATGACGGTGTTAACCGCATCGTTACCGATACCAATGACGGTATGCAGCAAGTGCGGCAGCAACTGAAAGCCTGGAGCCAAGGTCAGTTGCCCAAGGGTGTGGTGATTGACTCGCACAAAGAACCCACCCCCATTCTTGATTTCTTCCGCGTTACAGCGGCGATTCGGCAAGCCCTGCGGCCACGGGTTGATCTACCCTCGGGGGGCTATATCATCATCGAGCCGACCGAAGCCCTGACTGTGGTTGATGTGAACTCCGGCTCCTTTACCCGTTCAGCCACCTCCCGCGAAACGGTGCTCTGGACGAACTGTGAGGCAGCTACCGAGATTGCCCGCCAGCTCCGGCTGCGCAATATCGCCGGTGTGATCATTGTTGACTTTATTGATATGGACTCCCGCCGCGATAAGTTGCAGGTGCTGGAGCACTTTCAGAAAGCGCTACGCTCGGACAAGGCGCGGCCCCAGATTGCCCAACTCTCAGAGCTGGGCCTCGTCGAGCTGACCCGTAAGCGTCAAGGTCAGAGCCTCTACGAAATTTTTGGCCGCCCCTGCCCTACCTGCGATGGCTTGGGCATTGTTATGCACTTGCCCGGCGAGCTGCCTCCCGATCCCGAAATGCCCGATCCGGTACGCGATCTGTTAACCGCTACGCCAAAAACCGATCGCTTCAGCAAGCGCCGTAATGGCGAGCGCCGTACCGAGCGTTCGGAACGCCCCGAAGTGGATAAAAAAGCGAAGCCAGTCCGGGCCCCCGAGCCAACACCAATACCAGCGGCGGTACCCGTGGTGGCGGCGGCAGTCGTAGTTGAAGAGCGCCCCGAGCCCCAAGTGGTGACCGTGGCCATGACCGAGCTGCAACAGCAAGTATTCTCCGAAATGGGCATCTCGCCCTTGGTCTTAGTCTCAGATGTGGCCAAAGGCGGCCGCCAACCGGCAGTCATGGTTGTTGATGCAGACGCCCTCACCGGCGAAGGTCTGAGCCAAGCCTCCCTGCAACGGTCTGAGCAGCCAGAAGCAGACTCGGTCTTTGGGGTTGTACCGACAACAACAGGCACCCGCCTGACACCAACAGAGGCCAAAACACCCGCTGTTGTCACTAAGCGTCAGATTATTGACCTGACCCATGTCAAGGATTTACAGACTAAAGATTCGCCAGCCAAGGATCACCCCGATGCCGTCGCTCAGGGTGATGGCATCGCAAACGGATCGTCTGCCAACGTAGTGACCCAAGCAGCACCTGTTGCTGACGGCGCGGTGAGTGATACACCGGGGACACCGGCTCAGGAGAGCCAGGGATTGCCAACCGAAGCGATCGCGACCGACACAATCCCAACAGATGCCACATCATCAGACGTGTCAGGAAGAAACGTGCCAATTGATACTGAAGCTTCGAGCAAGTCTGGTTCGCCTAAGACAGAAGACATTGCTGTCAAATCACCGGCGGCCTCACGTCGGAAGCGTTCCTCGTCCAAGGGCTAGCGGTGCGGGGGTATCTGCTGGCTCTGGTGGCGGTTGTCCTGCTGGCTCTGGGGGGCTGCCAGGCAACCGTGGTCGAGCGTCCCTACTTGTTGCGCTCTAGCTTTTCTGACCCGCAGACGTTTAACTACTACCTCAGTACAGACAGCGCGAGTCGGGATGCTTTGGGTGTAACGCTAGAGGGCCTCACCCGCCTTGACCCTGACACACTCGAGTATGTACCCAACCTAGCTGAGGGCTGGGAAGTCTTTGAGGCGGGCACTCGCTATATTTTCACGCTATTGCCCGATCTGCGTTGGTCGGATGGTGAACCGCTGACGGCGGCGGATGTTGACTTTACGTTTAACCAGATTATTTTTAACGAGGCGATCGCGACCTCGTCTCGGGATGTCATGCGTATTGGCGAGGCGGGGCTATTGCCAGAGGTGCGCCTGTTAGATGAGCGGCGGCTGGAGTTTCAGTTACCGGAGCCCTTTGCGCCCTTTTTGCAGATTGTCGGCACGCCGATTATGCCGCAGCATCTGTTGGCGGCGGATCTGGAGCCTTCTGAGGCGGGCGAGCTGCCCTTTTTGCGACGCTGGGGTTTAGATACGGATGTGCAACAGGTGGCGAGTTTAGGCCCCTACCAAATCCAGGAGTATGTGCCCAATCAGCGCTTGGTGTATGTGCCCAACCCCTATTACTTTCGATCAGATTTGCCACGTATCCCCCGCTTGGTCTCCCAGATTGTCGGCTCGCAGGATAATCAACTGGTACAGTTTCGCTCGGGGAGCCTCGATGCCTACACGGTGCGGGGCAGTGATTTCCAGTTGCTAAAACAAGAGGAAGCGCGCGGCGACTTTACGATTCATAACCTGGGTCAGACCCTCGACAACAGCTTTTTTGCCTTTAACCTCTCCCAAGGCCGTAACCCCGAAACCGATCAACCGGTGGTCGATCCGATCAAGCAAGCCTGGTTTCAGGATGTCCGCTTTCGGCAGGCGATGGCCTTTGCCGTGAATCGCCAGGGGTTGATTAATAGTGTGCTGCGGGGTTTGGGCGCCTTGCAGGTATCGCCATTTTCGCCAGCGCATCCGTTCTTCCTCGAGTCGGGCTTGCCGGAGTATGCCTACGATCCGGAGCGGGCACTGACCCTGCTGACGACGGCCGGTTTTAGTCGGGATGCGGACGGGCTCCTTCGCGATCGCGACGGTAATCGGGTGCGCTTTACGTTAAATACCAATGTCGGTAACAACGAGCGCGAGGCCATGGGCGCTCTGATTAAGGCGGATCTGGAGCGCATTGGTGTGACGGTTGATTTTGTGCCGATTGAGTTCAGCACCCTCGTCAACCGGCTGCAAACCACCCGCGACTGGGAGGCCGTAATGCTGAGCTTTGGCGGTGGCGGCACCGAGCCCAATTCGGGTGCTAATATTTGGCGCAGTCGCGGTGGCCTCCATATCTGGAATCCCCAGGATCTACCGGGGGCGACCCTCTATCCCTGGGAAGCCGAGATTGATGCGATCTTTAGTGCGGGTACAAAGACACTAGACTTTGAAGCCCGCAAAGCCCTTTACGACCGCTTCCAGATCATCGTCCAAGAACAATTGCCCCTCATTGGCACGGTCAACCCGTTGCTGTTTGAGGCGATTCGCGATCGTCTTGATGGGGTTGACCCGCGCCCAATCCTCGGTAGTCTCTGGAATTTGGATGAGCTGAGCCTAAGCGGGATAGATCCGTAGGCGACGGTTGGGCTCATCGCCAAAGCTCTCGGAGTTGAGCTGGTAATGCTCGACGAGTTCGTGTTGCATCCGCCGAATCGCGGCAGAGCGCGGCAAGAGCTCAACGGGCTGATTTTTGGGCAAGACAATCTGCTCGACGGCTAGGCGGGCTTCTTCAAGGGCTTCCATTTCGTCTTCGGAGTCGCCGTGCATAAACGCATCGAGATCGGCGTCGTAGGGTGGCTCATCAATTTGGAGAATCCGCCGCAGTGCCCGCGTGATGTGGGGCAGGGTGTTGGACTTGACGATATGAATCGGTACCTGCCGTGCTTCGGCCAGTTGCTGAATTTTAGAGCGCGAGCGGACTTGCGAACGCAGTGCCAAGACAACGTCGGCATCATCGATATCTTTGCTCACGCGCACATTAAAGTTCAGGGTCGCGATCGCCTGCTCAAGATGGTAGCGGCTGACGGCATAGGGGTAGATTGCAAGGCCACCACCTCCACCGTTGCTGCTTTCGCTCGGGCTCTCGTCTAGCCAGTTGGGCAAGGGCAGCGCTGCCATCGTCCCCGACTGCCGCCAGTTGGCCCGATCTTGGTTATCGCGCCAGGTTGTCCGGCGGGTGTCGGGGCGACCATAGGCAATCGTTTGCGTATTGACGGCCCCGGTTTCACTGATGCTGCGCTCTTGAGCTCGAACCTCCCAGTTGCGCAAGAGGTTATCGATGGTTTCTGAGACATTTTCGTGGACAACCCACCGATCGCGAGCGAGCATCTCGACGGCAATATCAAAGGTGGGCAGGGCTTTACGCTCCAGCACACTTTTTTGTGAGCCACGCCGCCGCGCTTCTTCATCGCCCAGCGTTACCGACTGAATACCGCCAATCAAATCGGCCAAAGTGGGGTTTTTGATCAGGTTTTCGAGTTGATTGCCGTGGGCAGTACCGACGAGCTGCACACCGCGCTCGGCAATCGTCCGCGCCGCCAGGGCTTCGAGCTCAGTACCAATTTCGTCAATGACAATCACCTCGGGCATATGGTTTTCGACCGCCTCGATCATGACGTTGTGCTGCGCTGCGGGGGTGGCCACCTGCATCCGCCGGGCCCGACCAATGGCAGGGTGCGGAATATCACCATCACCAGCAATTTCGTTAGAGGTATCAATAATGACGACCCGCTTGAGGAAATCATCAGCTAATACCCGCGCAATCTCCCGCAGGGCTGTCGTTTTGCCGACCCCAGGCCGCCCCAGGAGCAAAATTGATTTACCTTGCTCAACCAGGTCTTGAATCATGCCGATGGTGCCAATGACCGAGCGGCCTACACGGCAGGTCAGGCCAATGACGACCCCCTGACGGTTGCGCATCGCACTGATCCGGTGCAGGGTTGATTCGATACCGGCACGATTGTCGCCGCTAAACTCACCGACGCGGGCAATCGAATAATCCAGATCGCTGCGTTGGACCGGTGTATCGAGCACATACTCGGCACTGCCCGGAAAGCGTGCTTCGGGCAAGCGACCCAAATCCATGACGATTTCGATCAGTTCGCCTTGGCGGGGATGATCCGTCAAGACTGCTTGCAAGGGTGGTGGCAAAATGGCGAGCAACTGCTGCAAGTTATCGGTGACGCGGCGCTGTTGAGCGACCTGCTTGGGAATGTCGTATGTCATAAGAAAACCTCTGCACCGACTTTGAGGGGGGCAATAAGTTGGCGGGCTTGGCTGAGGGCAGTCGCCCGATCAGGCGCTTGGCTCACCAGTTGGCGGGCATAACTGCCGTAGGCAATGCCAGCAATGGGCAACGATCGCGACCGCGATCGCGACCACGTACGGTCATTGGTGCCACCTGCAAGTTGAACATAACCGGGTAGCTGCCACGCTAACACTTTCTCAGCCAAGTTCAGGGTGGCGCGGGTGGTACCCACGCCAATATCACCACTCATCGGGCGACCATCCACCTGCCAAATGAGCGCGGCGGGCAAGGGCTGCATAATCGTCAGCAGTGCCGTCAAATAAGCCCGCAAACCCTGACCATCATTAAAGCTAACCGATACCACCTGCATCTGGTCTAACCAAGGTTGTACCTGCTGCCACAGCGCTTCAAAGGCGATCTCGCGACCAATGTGCGTGTGAATTTCAATCGCATTAACACCAAGGCTGACCAGTTCAGGCAGCAGCACTGCCGGTGAGACCAAACGCTCTTCGGCCCGCAAAAGATCAGCCGGACAGAGAGGTAAACACCGACCGCAACCAAAGCAGAGATCAGTCTGGATCGCGATCGGTCGGGTCGCCTCAATCGCAGCCGTCGGGCAGACAGCGACGCAGGGCTGTGGACAGCTACTGGGGCAAGCGGCAGCCAGTGTCACCTTACGAAAATGCGGATCGGCACCGTCATTAAAGCTAGCCATCAGCAAGGGCTGAGGCGTAACACCAGCAGCCCGAACACCCCGTAGCGCCGCCCGGACAACCGCCGCATCGGCAGCCACATCAATACAATCAGCGCCAGCCAGGCTGTAGATTTCTGCGAGGGACGTCACCAAAGGCAGGTGATGCTGACTGGCACCACAAATGAGCTTGAACCACTGTCGCGATCGTAAGGCCGAAACGGCCATAGCTTGTTCAACTCCGCTTCAAAACAGCGACCCATTCACAGCCCTAGAGCTTGAACGGCCGCCGCACAAATCTAGGCAGCCACCACCGCCGCCAGTGGTTGCCAGCTAATGACCCGGGCTGTCCGCGTTTCAACCACAAATTTAACGCGGCTGTCTTGGTTAGCTAGCGTGGCCAGATAGGCCCATTCCTGACGGGTCAAGAAACTCCCTTCAATCAACCAGAACACAAGACCCTTTGAACCCGCAGGTAAGGTCGCGACATACTGATCAATCAAAGGGGGAAAAAAATAGGTACGACGCTCGGACTTGCCGAGGTGAGCCGGGCAAACACCATGGGTGCGCGTGAAGTAGCTGGCCAAGTCACCCAGGCCCCGGGCGCTCATGTGGACGACACCATAGCCAGCGCCCCGCACACGTCGCTGATAATGCCCTTCAGAGCCACCTTCGGGGGGAACAGCCAGCGCCAAAGCACCAGACTGTTCCAAGTCACGGACGAATTTGTTTCCCGAGCCCACAAGCAGCATAATGATCGCGCCTAACACTTTAGGTATTGTTACACAATTATGAAGCCCCCGCGTGGTTGGCAGGGGCTAGCTTGGCTAAACAGCACGGCGACAAAGCATTTGCTATGCCATACTCGCGAAATGGGCCTAGGCGATTGTCTCGCGGAAAGCGCAAAGAGAACGACCTTGAGCAGCCAGGCAAAGCCATAGCAGTGCTTGAGTCTAGTTGTCGTAAATGCGGCACTCAGCGGCATCTGGATTTTCAGCGCAATGCTTTTCTAGGCTGTTCATGACTGTGGGTTGATGACTTCGGGCAGCCAAAACTTCTTCCACCGCATCCCAGGCAGCGCGGCAATGGGGATCACCTTCGCCGTACTCCGAGCAGATGTTGCGGGCACTTTCCAGCTCTTTGGCAATCACGGAAGAGAGATTCATACAGGTACTCCTCTGAAGCAAACGACACCCTAAATCTTGGTGTCTAAGACTAGGTTAACCTGACTCGTTTGAGCCTTCTATGTATTTAACAGTAGCTCTAGATTGGCTGGGGTGCTCTGGACTACAAACACCCCACTCGATGCCCTAGCGTACAGGGCAAGCACCACCCACACAGTCGGGGTCAAGCTCAACGTCATCAGGGTTATCCATCAGGCGTTCGTAGGCAGCCAAACGTTCAAAATCGACACTGAACACCGCATCTTTAACACGAGCCTCGTATTCGGCTTCGGTAATCGCCTGGTAGGGCAGCAGCGGATAAACATCATCGGCAGACTTGGGCAAGAAAGAAATACCAACAAACTCATCCCAATGGGCGTGAACCCAATCGACGACGGCATCCCACTCATCATCGGCGACTGTAATCGTGACGCTGGCGTTGTGGTCGCAGTAGTGCTGGGTGGTCAGGCGGTAGTTTTCCAGTTGCTCGATGGCCGAGACATCCGCCGAGCGGCGGCGGGCTGCAGTCTTGACCGGGAACTCAAGCACCCAGGTTTCTGCTTGCTCGAGAATGCGGTTCTGCTGCTCGCGATCGAGACCCTGATACCAAGCAATCTTCTCCCAAACCGTATTGCCCTGGGCTTCGGCGATTTGGTCAAACACAAACACCTCAGGGTATACCGGCACCCCCTGATCGCGGAGGGTTTTGGCCAAGGCATCCGTTTGGCTCATGCGTACCCGCCGCAGATAGTGAGGCGCGTAGGGCCAGTGCAGGCCGCTCGCGATCGTATTGAGTTGAGCATAGGTGCCGTTCGGTTTGTTGGTTGTCACCAACAGCGGACGGGGCACGCCCAACTGGGCTGCATAGCGGGTCGCCTCATCATTGGCGGTATCGTGGCACCAACGCCGGAAGGCATTGGCTGCTTCACTATCGGCATCCCAGCCCACTTTATCGAACAGCTCAACCCAGCCACAGCAATCAACACCGAGCAAGCGCTCCATTTTCTGGGTCTTGTCCCAGAGAGGTAGCGAAATATCAACACAGGTTTGACGCAAACCAATACGGGTAATCAGGCGTAGCGAGGCTTCAAGATCGGCATAATCGACTTCAAAACCACCCTCAGCCGTGGGCTTCACAAATACAGGCAGGGGTAGCGCTGTGAGGTTACAGAAAGAGCCCGCTTTCAAACTGTCATAACCCGAACTAAGTAAGATTTCAGCGCAGTTATGGGCCACAAACCCGTTGGCATCAAAGCAGCTGGGGCCTGGTACCGTGCAGTCATAGACTACTGCCTCACCTGCCGGGATGACGGCTGCCACTGTCACACCAAAGCGTTCGCGGTTAGGAGTGCGCTGGTAGGTCGACAGTAGTGCATTGAGGCGATCTACCTTCGCGGGCTCACTAAAGCCAATCCGTTCTTGAAATAGAGTCAGATTATCACTGGCGATGACCAGTTCATGGGTTGCACGGCAATCGTAGGGAGCAGAGCCACCCTTGCCGTCAGGCATAAAGCGTATGCCAGCAGCATGGCGCTCGGTGTAAATGCTGCTGATGATCCCAATGCGGGCTAGCATCCGTTGCACAGCTTCCAAAAGCTCCAGGCTGGCTTGGGTTAGACGAACACTAATTCCTTTCGTTTGACTACCTTGCACACTGCCATCGGCATCAAACAGCCCCTGCAAAAAGCCTTGGTAAAACGCATAGGAAGCTTGCTCGACTGCTGGTGTTACTGTCTTGTGGCCAGCAGTAATACCGTAGGTAGCTGCCAGTTGGGCCAACCCTGCCGAAGCAACTTGAACATAATCTTGGGCGACTGGGTCAACAACGCTCAGATCACTCCGGTGCTTGACACTCGTTTTTACACGTGTCAGGGCTTGCTGACCCATCACGTGCTTAGCTTCACCCCAATAACGCAGATGAGCCAGGGTTGAGCCAGAATGCGTGACGGAGAAGCAGCCATCACCGACCAGATTACCCAACAGCCAGCCCTCGGCAGTTGTACCCTGGCCATCCCAGTTACTGACAAGGCGATGGTTGTGCAACAGGACTCGATCACCCGGTTGTAGCTGACCGGCTTCGACCCATTCGCTGTACTGCTGGTAGCGAGTCTGGGCTGTGACGCGCAAGACTTGGTGGTTTGCCGTGAGCTTGAGACGATAGCCTTCCTTGGTGTTCAGCTCAACAATCGGTTTATGGCCTGTCTCCCAGAAGCCGGCGGTGGTGGTGCTGAAGACCTCACCATTGATATAGGTACCGTGCTGAACGCCCACTAGGTCTTTGACTTGACGCGGCCCTTCACCCGTGAGTACCCAGGTATCTGCAGTCACGCATGGATTAGTTAGTCCGGCATTGTCAGTATATTTTGATGGCGATTCGTCAGGTCGCCACGCAAGGGCTGCCTGGTAACGCCGATCTTTATGGCCAGCACCGTTGATAAAGCCAGGCTCACCTTCATAGCGAATGACCTGGAACAGATCATGGAGAAATGCTTTGCTGGGGCGCTCGAAGTAGACACCAGAGTTGTTCGACATTGCTCGATAGCGCTTGCTGGAGAGCTTCTCATCGGTCCAAAGGCCGCGCTTAGCGTTGGCCGTGACCGTATCGGCGGGGTCAAAGAGGCAAATCATGGCGCTGCGACGGACATTCCCCGCCACCACACAGTTACCAATGCAGCACATCACATCCATGACATCTACGGGCCGCAGCTGCGGCGCGGGGGCTTGGCTGATGATGTTGCCGACTTCTAGCAACATTTTTTGCAACGGGGCATAGCCACTGGCTGTACCCCCAAAGCCCTTAATCCGCTCACCGTAGGGACGAACATGATCAAAGCAGTATTCAACCAGCTCAAAATCTTTGGCACTGCTGGCAAGGGTGAGCAGGTGCGCTAGGGCATCAACCCAGCCTTGGCGAGAGTCACCGACGGTGATTTTGACGGTAAGACCATCGCGGGCCAGGGTCGTATCTTCTTGGCGTTCACTCACTGGCAATGCTTGGTAGGGTAGGGCGCTAACCTTGAAGTCTTGGCGGAAAACAGGCAGTTGCTCGACATCGCTGGGTAGTACCCGGAAGCCAACGCCACAACCCAGCATTAAAAGATGAAAGGCTTCCGTGAAGGCGGTGAGGCGATCTACGGCCAGGGCGCTGCAATTAAAACAGGCTTCTGGGACAGTATCGGTAATTTTGGTGCCGCCAATCCAAGCCACGCGACCCGAGGCCCAGGCTTTGAGCTGGTTAAATCGGTCAAACATCAGCTCAGCTTCGGCCTGAAGCTCAGCTTCGCTGAGTTTTCCCTTTGCGAGACTAACGTTGTAATTCACAACGCGAGCATTTCGCTCCCAGGGGGTTTCGCGCCGCTGAAGCTCGGGCAAATAGCGCAAATACGTACGCGTATCGACGACCGCACCGAGGGGGCCGTAAGGAATGGGGGTTTGGCTCGCCGCAGCGATATGGTCAGCAGTGATGTATGGCATGAGCACGTGGTTATCTTAGCTAGTTAAGTTCTGGGATGCGCTCTCCGCAAGGCTTCCCGCCAGGGAGAAGCACTGTCCAGAGTTCGCTTGTGGGACTCTGATTATAGGGGCTGGAATAGCAGTTCACCCTACTCAGAATAGCTGCCTTCCCGGAAAACGACACAACCGTGAAAGGTAATTTCAGCAAAAGGGTCGGAACTACTT
>CAZAGN010000029.1:20569-27906 GCA_964484905.1 uncultured bacterium
AATTGTGGGCTTTACCTGACTGACTCTGCGAGCTACGTGCGAGCCCAGTCTGGAAAAAGCTTCATATCAGTTCAAGAAAGTTCATAATCAAAGGGTGATCGAATTTCTTGAGAGCAAAGCTATGGCAGGTTTTTGGCAGCGGTTGCTGCGACGTGATACCCCCGAGACTTCAGAGAAGCCCAAGAAGGCGGACAATTCATTTTTCCTTGACCCAGACGATGCCAAAACCCTCGGTGACATTAATTACATGCGAACCCCTCGCACTGTGAAGCGTACGTTTCCCGTCGTTAATGGCCAGAAGCCTGATGATTGGGTCGCTGAGATTTCTGCCAAGGAGCAGAAGATGATCAACGACACCCCCGCATCGAGTACGACGGCAACAAATACAGAGTCTTCTGCGCCTCAAGCCAAAGAGGCCAACTCTGGTGTGACACCAGAGCGGCAGCGAAATGCCGGTGATCTGGATCCGTTCCGAGCCATGGCCCGAGATATACGCAAGTAGTCATCGCGCTGCTCATCGGGCTACTAACCCCGGTCTTAACTCAGACTCGGAAAGACTCTGACCCACCCTGAAGCGGCTAGCTGTGCATTCGGGGTTCGGGGTGGAGCGTGCTGAGCAGTTCGCTCTCGAGGCTGGCTAGTTCTTGAAGGCGGGTTTGGACGGTTTCGCGATCGTAGTAGTGCTCGGCGAGCACCCAGTAAATGCCATAGTGGCGAGCTTCAGACTTGACGAGGCTGCCCCAAATTGCGCTAGTTCTCGGTCGGGGCAATGTTGCGCCAGCAAGCCAAGGCGCTCGTGGCTGCGGGCTTCGATTAGGGCGGCTACCAGCAAGGCATCCAGCATTCGTTCGGGTTCCTGACGCCGTACTGCTTTACCCAACGTGGCACCGTAGGGAGGTGCGTTCAGGGGCGCGAGGGCAATCTCCCGCTGTGCGAGTAAACGGTTGACTTGGGCAAAATGATCGAGCTCTTCTTGGGCAATAGCTGTCAGTTGATCGATGAGGCGGGTGCTGGAGGGATAGCGAAACATAAGGTTGAGGGCGACCCCGGCGGCTTTGCGTTCGCAGTGGGAGTGGTCGAGGAGGACAGTTTGCCAGTTCGCGATCGCGAATTCGACCCAGGCCATTGAGGTGGGGGTTTGGAGAATACGAATCCGGGGCAGAGACTCAGTGCGCATTGATTACACTCGGGCGGGGGCAGCGATCTGCGATAATGAGTAGCAGATTCACTTAAGTTAACGTTAATCGAGTGCTGTATGTTTGACCGCTTGCCGTTTGCCATTAGTGATTTGGTGCTGTGGGTGGGAGTTGCGGCAATGGCTTTTGGTGCTGTGACCTATGGCAATGGGGCGCTCAGTGTCTCGGCCGTGTTTACGGGCTTACCGTTATTACTCGGTGCAGCCGTTATGAAAGCAGTTGAACTGAAGCCTGTACCAGCAATTGTTGTTGCCAGTGAAGCTGTTCTTGCCGCCGCCACCGAGCAAGCGACCGAGATTCAGAAGCAGATTAAATTCGACATTACTAAGTACTCCTACGGCGCTGACGCTCGTCTAGACCAAGCCCTTGAAGCACTCAAGCTCAAAGGCCGTTTTGATGCCGATTATCCACGCCTGATTGGCTATCGTGAGGAACTCCAAGACGGACATTACACCTTTGTTCTACGCTTTGACTCGCCGAAAGTGAAGTACGACAAATGGCAGGAGAGCTACAACACGAAAATGCAGACCTTTTTTGGCCGCGATGTGAAGGTTGAGCTGGCTCAGTGGGGTAAGGATGGGGTTGAGGTGACACTCATTTCTCAAAAATCACTTCAGACACCGGAATAACGCCCTAGACTGGCTCGCGCGTAAGATGTTTGCCCACACGAATAGCCTCATATGAGTCAGCAGCATCTTGCAGTCCAAAAGCGACTGTTTTATGAATACCTAGCACTTCAACACGCTTGTGTTGTGAGCGTAGCCAGTGAACGATAGGGATAAAATCACCATCGCCGCTAACCAGTACAGCAGTGTCGTAGGCACTTGCATACTGAAGCATTTCAAGAATAATGTAGCTATCCATATTGGCCTTGACATGCCGCCCTGCTCTACCTTTTCGTTTGACAACTTTATAGCCGAGTGCCTCTATATCTTTGAGAGTTTGACTGACCTCTGAATTAATCTCAAAACCATGAAAGTAAACACTGTGGCTTCCCTGAATATTCTCAAGAAAGTTCAACAGATTAGAAGCATACTCAGTTGTACCCAAAGGAACACGATTTTCTTCTGCGCTCTTAACAATGTTGGATCCATCAACAAATACCGCAACTCGGTGTGTATCGGGTCGCTGGGCAACACGCTCTTTGGGTGCCGGTCGATCGCGCCACAAAAGGAGTGGCTGCGGCATATCTTCAATTTCTTTAAAGCGTTTTTTAAGGAAGTCCATTTTTTGCTGCAGGGCTTCAGTCCGACCATAAATTACTTTCATATCAATGCCTGAGTCAGCAATAGGCTTGCTGATCTGAGCTGCGATACTTTGACTATCAAGGCGGAGTTTGGCAAGCTCATGAGTCAGTTGCTGGACTGTTGCTTGCAGGGGTGCGAGATCCACAGGACTGGCGGTACTGAGGTTACTCAGTTGATTACTAAGGCCGTGAAGATGGGTGTTAAGGCGTTGATAGTTTTCAGTAAGACTGTGGATATCAACTCTGAGGGTTTGAAGCTCGAGTTTACTGGCAAAGGTGTGCAGGTGCCTTTCAAGAGTCATGAGCCGGACATGGAGTTGGGCATCGGCAGGGGAGGTAGTGATCGCGGTATTGCCCCGAGTAGCCGCGACTACGCGACTAAGGCGGCGAATTTCGGTTTCGATGGGTTCAATCCGGCGGTTGAGGCCGTCATGTCGGGTGTTGAGTTCGAGAATGGCGGCAGCAAGCTTCTGGTGTATGTTGGTCAGTTCAGTGTCTAGTCGTGTAAGGCTGCGACCGTTGGGGATGAGCTGATCGTTAAGCTGTTTGAGGTCTTGGCTGAGGCGCTGATTAAGCTCTTGCAGGTTGTTTTGCAGCGTTTGCAGTTGGCTACTTGCACGGCTTGTGCCACCTTCTAGAGTACTTAGACGGCTGCTGAGTCGACTCAGATCGCCATGGTACTGATTCTGTGTTGCGGCGAATTCCTGACGCAGTCCGGCAATGGTTGTCGCAGTCTCGCGGATGTCTTGGCGCAGTTGCAGACGCTCAAAATCCGATGCGAGTGGATCAGAAGGAAGATCGCCTGTGAACCAGGCGCGAGGCGACTTGATACTAACAATCTTTTGAATACCTAACCAATACCCCACAGCACCGCCACCCAGGGTCACGAAGGTTGTTACAGGCGCAAGCCAAAGACCAATAGCCGCCATACTTGCGAGCATCGAGGCGACGAGTGGGCCAGAAATGTGCGATGGATTCATGGGCGGCTGGAAGTTTGCTAGATAAAGTTGTCTTATACTCTAGCTATTCTTTGTGTGTTTCTTTCGACCTTGTCGTCAGTCGCATTTGACTGAAAACAATCAAGGGCAGCGCAGTCTAGAGTCTATTTCAGAGTTTGATGTGTTGAGATGACCGTAGTTTGTCACTGCTTAATTGGACCACCGGGAAGCGGTAAGTCGACACTGGCAACAATGCTGGCAACAGAAGATCCCAATCTAGTTATTGTTAGCACCGATACTGTGCGAAAAGAGTTGTATGGCGATGAGTCGCACCAAGGCTCATGGCCAGAGGTTAGGGCCGAGGTGATCCGGCGGGTCGGTGAGGCGATCGCGAGCGGGCGCGGTGTTATTTACGATGCAACGAATGTGCGGCGAGCCTGGCGGTTGGCGATCATGGCAGCCTTGCCGCGTCCGGATGCCTATTGGTTGGCGTGGACATTGCCAACACCTCGCGAACAGTGTCTGGCCTGGAACCGCACTCGCGATCGGCCTGTGCCAGAGTACCTGGTTTTGGAGGTGTGCGACGCCTTTGACTCGAAGCAGGTTGATTGTGCCGAGGGCTTTGACAGTGTCGCGGAGGTGCCGGGTGATGTCGGCACCTGGGATGTGGCGGCTATGCTCGCGATTACGCCGGCCAAGATTGCCGACCAAATTAAAGCCCGCAGAAATCGTGCGGGTAGGGTAGATAGCCACCGCTACTCGCGACTGGTCGACTTTGAACGCCTGATGTTTGTGATCAGTCTAATTGGCAAATATCCTGGTATTGGCAGCCTTGATATCAAGGTAACCGCCGAAGCGGAGCTGGCGGCTTTACTGCAACGGCACCACGGCGAGGTCTATGCTGATCCAGCGGCGATTGCCCAAGATCTACGGTTTTTGGAGGCGATTGAGCTGATTAGTCGCGATCGCGAGCGGGACTTCGTTGCCATTGGCGATATTCTGGCGCGGGAGCAGGGCCAACTGGGCCATGTGCCAGGGCACTGGGGTGCCCATCGTTATTCTGATCGCGAACCGATGGCACGCTTGCTGACCATCATCCGTTTTATGGCTTACGCTCCGCTGGATAGTAGCACCCAGGTAGACGTTGTTAAAAACCTGATTGACAGAGGGCTTCATCTGACCCTCGAGGCATTTCGCAAAGATCTCGAAAAGGTACTGCGTCCCTACCAAATTCTGCCACCCCAAATCCGTGCCTACAAAAAAGGCTACTTCCTCGGAACGGGCATCTTTACAACCGAAGAACTGAGTAAGCTCTGGAGTCGCCTGCAAAAGCTGCGCGAAGAGGTTGCCTGGCAAAGTTTCGACCCCGATAATATCCTTAATACCTTTGCCGAACGCTTAGCCTACAGCAAGGTTTTACCGGCGGACGATATTAAACAGGGTTTAGACGTCCGCCGCATTGGCAGTCGAGGCATTGTCGATCCCAAGCAAGTTTCATACATGAGCCTCCTGCGGCGTCAAGACAATCTTGAAACAGCGATTCGTAAAGGCCACTGTCTACGTCTTGTACGCTTACCCCACACCGGTATTTTTCAGAAAGATTTGCCCCAAGAGCGCCTTGAAGTTTACCCACTCGCCATTGTTTTTCATAGCATCGGCTGGTACTTGGGCTATCAACACCGCGATACAGGTTTATATGCTTTTACGCGCATGGATCGGCTCGTTAGTGAATCAACATTACAGCAGCATCAACGCTCAGTGAATGCCCAAAAGCGGGCGCAGGCAGAACTCTTAAAACTTTATGATGAGGGCGTGAGCCCTTATTTAGGTCAGGATGTTTCGCAGCAAAAGGCATACCTTGAAGGGAAAGTTAGCACTACTATCGAACTATATTTTACAGCTACTGTCTTTCCTTTTATTACCGAAGGCAGTCAGCGTTTTAAGCATATGAAGATGACGCAACCTGACTGGGAGCTACCGCATCCGGCAGATCCTAAGGTTTTTTGCCTGACGAAAACCGATGATCCAAAGTATCCCTACCGCTTCCAAGCCACCTTGCCGCCCTGGACACTTGACGATCTGGATCTGCGCCGCTGGATTTTAGGCTTTACCGGGGATGTTAAGGTAATTGCGCCCAAGGTTTTGTGCGAGCAGATTGCGGCGGCGGCGCGAGCGGTCATAGCCAACTACTGCACCGACACTGAGTAGGACGACGGCCAACGTAACAGTTTGATGCCGACTGGACTCGTGTTCTTCCGTAAAACTTCTCTTGCAAAACCACCAGACCTGGTTCGTATCCTCAGGCTTGGATATAGCCGATTTATCCGTTTCGGCTTAATCGAGCCGCCCCAAGCACCCAGGCATAACTGAGCAGGCTGGGAGAGTTCTGGGTAGAATTTGGGGTGTGGACAAGGTGCCCTATGCAACTTCAAGATCGGGATTCCGCCGAGCACATGAGTCAACCTCTACGTCGCCTCGGCATCAACCGCCAGCAGTGGTATGTGCTTGCCCGGGCCGCCGAAGTTGGTACAACCCCGATTGCCCGTACCCTTTGGAACGAGCCGATTGTGCTTTGGCGCGATGCAGCGGGAGCAGTCCACGCCCTCGAAGACCGCTGTCCCCACCGACAAGTGTTGCTCAGTCATGGACATATCGAAGCCGATCGCTTGGTGTGTGCCTATCACGGTTGGGCCTTTGATGCTGACGGTGCCTGTGCGGGTGTGCCCTATCTTAACGAGCGGCAGAAATTACCCCAGTGCCAGATTCGTCGCTATGCCTGCCAAGAGGCCGATGGCTTTATTTGGGTGTTTGGCGGTGAGGCGACAGAGGCGACCCTGATCCCGCGTCTTGAAGTGCCCGAATGGGATCATCTGAACTATATTGCGACGGTCTCTGTAATTGATGCTGAGGCGCATTTTTCATTTTTGATCGAAAACCTTATGGATATGTACCACGGTCATCTCCATGATGATCTGCAAGCCTGGGCGAAGCCAGTACTCGAAACAATTGAAACCAGCGATAGCCGAATTGATGCCCACTATGCGGCCCAAAGTTATTACCGTATTGATAAAATTTGGTCGATTTCCCAACTCTTTTTTCCAAAATTGCGACGTTTACGACCAGCCCCGCTCAATGTCAGCTATGCCTATCCCCATTGGGTGTCTAACTTGGGCGAAGACTTTAAAATTTATTGCCTGTTCTGCCCCGTAAGTGAAACCCATACCTGTGCTTATTTGGTACATTTTACTTCGCTTGAAGCGTTTACAAACCTCCACAAGTTACCCGTTACTTTTCGTCGCTGGCTGAAGAATAGTCTCTTTGGTTCAGCGCAGGCGATGCTGGATGGTTTGGTACGCCAGGATGTGGTGATGATCGAGGAGGAGCAGCAGTCATACCTGGAACACCCTGAGCGCCGTAATCTTGAGCTGAATCCAGCCGTCACCAAGGTACAGATGCTGATTCGACAACAGGCTAATACTCTAGGATCTTGAGCAATTTAGGTGTGGTAACTGAGCATAGATGCCGCCCGATTGGCATTGATCTCTTTGCCGGTGCCGGGGGCTTGTCGCTGGGTTTTGAACAAGCTGGCTTTGATGTGGTGGCAGCTGTTGAAATTGACCCGATTCACTGCGCGGTGCATGACTATAATTTTCCGAATACAGCCACGCTGTGTATGAATGTGGCGGATGTTACGGGTGCGATGATTCGGCAGCAAGCAAACCTAGCCGATCGCGATCTTGACTGTGTGTTTGGGGGTGCGCCCTGTCAGGGGTTTTCGGTTATGGGTAAACGGGCTCTGGATGATCAGCGCAATCAATTGGTGTTTCACTATGTGCGCCTGGTGCAGGAGTTGCAACCCAAATATTGTGTGTTTGAGAATGTTAAGGGGCTTACAGTTGGTAAGCACAAGCAGTTTTTGACGGAGCTGATTGAGGCGTTGTCTGCCGCTGGTTATGA
>CAZAGN010000029.1:28006-29975 GCA_964484905.1 uncultured bacterium
GCTCGGGGGGGCTTTACCTCGCCCCGACCAATTCATCCGTTTTTGCCCCGTGTGATTACGGTACGTGAGGCGGCGCGGTTGCATTCCTATCCCGATTGGTTTCGCTTTCATGTGACCAAGTGGCACGGTTTTCGGCAAATCGGTAACAGTGTGCCGCCTTTGCTGGGGCGCGCAGTGGCCCGAGACATTGTGCGGGTGTTGGCTGTGCAGCCCGAAAAACCCAGCGTGGCTCTAGCGCCACCGCCTGAGGCGTTATTGAGGTTTGATATGAAACGAGCCGCTGACTATTTTCAGGTTTCGGCAACGGTGATTGCGAAACGGAAACGGGTAAAGGCTGAAAACGACTGAAAACTAGAATCTGGGCGGGTACAGGGTCTTTAGCTGAAGCGCTGCCAACTAAAGGCACTGAGATCAATGGCATCACCGTCGAGATACTGCCGGATCGCGATCGCGGTAGCGGGAGCTAGCAAAATGCCGTTGCGGTGATGGCCTGTGGCTAGGGTGAGGTTGCGGTAGGGTGAAGCGCCCAGAATCGGCTCAAGGTCAGGGGTGCTGGGTCGGAAACCCCACCACAAATCGATGAGGGGCATGGTCGCGATCGGAGGGTAAAGGTCAATGGCGGCGTTAAGGAGCTGCTGCACACTGGCAGCGGTGTTGCCTGAGCTAAAGCCAACATCTTCGACGGTGGCGCCAATGACGATGCGTCGATCGCGACGGGGCACAATATAGACCGACTCACCAAAGAGAACATGACTCAGGGCATTTGTCGGTGCTTGCACCGCCAGCATCTGGCCTTTGAGGGGGCGCACTGGCAGAGGCAGCAACTCAGCTGACCAAGCACCGGTCGCCAGTACGTACTGCTCGGCCCGGATCGGGCCAGCACTGGTTTGTAAACCGACCAGCTGATCGCCTTCAATCTGCCAACCTGTGACGGCTGTATCGCGGTAGAGGCTGACACCCTTAGCAAGCAACGCTGCTTCGAGCGCTGGCACAAGCTGCCGGTTATCGACTTGACCTTCTGCGGGCAGCCAGGTTGCACTCTGCACCCAGGTCGCGAGTCCGGGTTGCCGCTGATCCAGTGCAGCGCGGGCTTGATCGCCCCGGCCATCCGCCCAGGGTTGGAGAATACCGCAAGGCCAATAGCCACTCGGGAGGCCACTGAGGGCTTCGATTTGAGCTGACCACTGGGGATAGAGCGCTAGGCTGGTTTCGGCCAGGGTACGCAGCGCACCGGGTTCAAGCTGTTCTGCCCCAGGTGCTAACATACCGGCGGCGGCCCAACTGGCGCCCCGTCCGGGTTGCTGCCGCTCGATCACGATCACGTCAGCGCCCTGGAGACGCAGCTCGATCGCGATCGCCATGCCAATGACGCCACCGCCCCAGATTGCGACATCCCACATAGGTCAGTGTCAAAAAACATCAAGTCTGCTGTTTTAGCTTACGGCGGGTGAGCAAATTTCAACCCATCAGCCTAGACGCGCTGCAATTCAGCCTCTTCGTGATCAAGAATCGCCCCGGCTACCGGACAGACTTGCAGGCAAATGCCGCAATCAATACAGGTGGCAAAGTCGATCCAAAAATACTGTGTGCCCTTAGCATTCGGCACATCGCCCGGATGAATACAGGCAACGGGGCAGGCCGCGACACAATCGGCAATGCCTTCGCAAACGTCGGTGACGATGGTGTGGGACATGGTTTAAGTTTCGTTACAAGCGCCTCTTCAGCTTAGCGTGGCTTGGCTCGCTCGGGTTTGTCGGCCAAAGTCCAGATGGCGGCCACGGCAAGATCAGGCAAGCAAGGCCAGAAAATTGCCCAAGAGATCTTTGCCAGTTTCTGTAAGGATACTCTCGGGGTGGAACTGGACCCCCTGCAAATGGGGATAGTCGCGGTGCTGCACCCCCATAATCAGGCCATCGGCGGTGCGGGCTGTCACCTCGAGGCAAGCAGGACAGGTTTCCGCTTCGATAAT
>CAZAGN010000029.1:30075-32392 GCA_964484905.1 uncultured bacterium
GTGAGGTTTTGCCGTGCATCAGTTCGGGAGCCCGAATGATCCGACCCCCCATCACCTGCCCCAAACATTGATGCCCCAGGCAAACACCCAAGATCGGCATTGTCTCGCCAAGCTCTTTGATAATCGCGAGCGAGATGCCTGCTTCATCGGGTGTGCCGGGGCCGGGCGAAATAACGATGCCATCGGGTTGACTGGCAGCCAGATCGGCAACACTGATTTGATCGTTGCGGTAAACCGTGACCTCAGCTCCCAGCTCACTCAGGTACTGCACCAGGTTGTAGGTGAAGCTGTCGTAGTTATCAATCATGGCGACACGAGGGGCAACAGGCGGCACGGCGGTTCTCTCAAGGGGGCCAACCACGATCCTAGCGAACACTGCGATACCACTGATGCAATTGCTGGGGCGAAACACCCAGACGAAAGGCTAAGCGCAGGATCTGCATCAGAGCCACGGTTCGCCACGGTCCCTGCTGCTGCCAGCGACGGCTGGAGGTGATGATCGTCTCGGGCAAGAAACAAGCGTTGTGCAGTTGGTTCGCGATCGCGAGATCTTCCATCAACGGCCATGCCGGAAAGCCACCAATTGCCTGAAAATAATCACGCCGGATAAAAATCCCCATATCGCCCGTAAACGCGCCCGTGAGCTGACTGCGCCAATTAATGCCCCAACTGATGAGGCTGTAGGGCCAGCGGGGATCATCGAGCTGCACCCGAAAGCGCCCGCCTGGGTGTGTGCCGATACCAGCCCGAATGGCATTCAGCCCCGCCACCGGCAGCAGACTATCGGCATGGAGGAATAACAGTACATCAGCAGCCGGATTCGACTGTTGTGCGCCCCAGTTCATTTGGGCCGCTCGCCCCCGTTGCGGACTGACAAGACAGCGCAGGGGCAAACGGTCGCTGTAGTGGTTCGCGATCGCGAGCGTGGCATCCGTCGAACCGCCATCGACAACCACCACCTCAAACGGCGGTGCTTGGGGCAGCAGCTGGTCGAGACAGGTCGCGATCGTTTCTGCTTCGTGCCAGGTCGGAATAATGACAGCAATATGCACGGTGCTTAAAGCCAGTATCTAGCTGGAGCATTACTAAAGACATAACGCGCCACACATCTGCCTAGAGGGCAATAATCGAGCGCTGCCCCTCAGGGCTGATACCAATAATCGTCAGTTGACAATCTAAAACTTTATAACCATTTTTCTCGGCTACTTTTTGGGCGATCGCGAGAATGGAGGGGTGTTTAAACTCAATCACCTGATTCGTCTTCACACAGACCAAGTGGTGATGATGGTGGGGGTAAGGCTGATTAATCTCGTAGTGCTTGTGTCCCTCCGTCAGCTCCAACTCCCGCAGAATGCCCATACGCGCCATCAGCTTCACCGTGCGGTAAATCGTCGATAGACTGATCGACTCGCCATCAGCCACCAGGTGCTCATGGAGATCTTCTGCGCTCAGGTGCTCCCCTTCCGGCAAGTTCTTGAAGGTATCAAGAATCTTTTCGCGCTGAGGCGTCATCCGCCAACCCATCGAGTTGAGCTCGGCTTTGAAGGCATCTGCAGAATAGAAAGTGGTGGGAGTCGGCACGGCTATTCTCAATAAAGCGGCGTTGTTGCTAGTACCCTAACACTTCTTTGGCCAACATGACACAATCCGTCCGGCGCTATCCGTAGGCTAATGACAGACACGGGTCACACTCAATTCACAAGCCCTAACTGCCTACGAGCTTGACCTAGCGGCAGACGACTCAAACAACAGATTTCCGAGCTTCAAAACGCGACAAGAACAGCTCTCATCTGCGAGATTCAGCGGCATCTGGCAACCCACCTTTCTGACTGCTCAAGCGCCAGCCTTCTTCACCTGAGGCAGGGCTGACGCCCAATCGAAAGCAGCTTACCACCTGAGTCGGTTTACAGGGCCCGCCTATCCAGAAGCTTAGTCATTAAGCACAGATATCTCGAGCATACCGGAAAATTACTTAAATGAAATGCAGGTCACACCTGATTTTACAGATCTAAACCAGTCCATTGCAATACATCTAGGTGTGTAAAGAAACGTATAAAGACTTGTTTAACAAGAGGTTAATTGATTACTCTTAAGTCAGAAAGCGTTCAGAGCAGGAGGCGATTCTTATCTGGTTAACTCTCACCTCTCGACGTCAGCTACTTTGACTCCCTCACACATACTGCTAAGTATTCAAGTACGTGCTCAAGGTGATCTTCAAAGTATTACCAACTATCAGCTGACGCCCGCCCAGGCTTAACTCCTACTGTATTCACGAGAGCCATTCAGGACATTCACTGGCCATTGTCTATGCTGTGTT
>CAZAGN010000030.1:0-7804 GCA_964484905.1 uncultured bacterium
TAGCACAGGTGTTTGCAGCAAAACGTTCAGGATAGAAGATTTGGCGAGAAATGTTGCGAGCAAAACATTTGCTGCGAGGCTTACACGCACGATCGCAGTCAACTCGTTAGTTTTGGCTATTGATTGGGAACTGGCTGCCATAAGCCGCCTAAGACCCGTGATAATTGATCGCCACCAATTTAGAGACAATTAGTCGCAAATGTGATTAAAAAGACATCATAAATATGTATCACATTGAGATTGATAGCGATAAACTGAATGCAGTCCCTCCTGATAGACACTCATGAAAGCGTTAGCAAAACTCCTGGGTTTGTGTTTGATGCTCTTTGGCATCTATTACCTTGGTCAAAATGTTGTCTTCGATATGCCTCAGCGTTATTACGCCTACCGTTATGCGTTCCGGTTGGTCTCCGCCAAAACATCGGTTATTCTGCTGGCGGCTGGGGTGATGGGGTTAGTCTTTTTGCCAGGTCGCAGCAAGGGCTGGGCCTGGGGGGCTGTCATTGGCGCTCTTGTGCTGGTGTTTACAAGCGGCTCTGTCTGGGTTCAGCCCACAAATCTCTGGCAGTTTTTGGTTGCTTTGCTGGCGATGGTAGGTGGATATCGTTTGATGCTGACGGGGAAGGTGCAGTTCTAGGTGTCCTTTGGGTCAAGTCAGTCACTGAGGTTGGGCGGTTGCAGCGCTGATAATAAATAGAAAGGGTGCTACGGGTGTGGTGATGTCAGATACGGCGGTGTGGATACGGGCGCAGCTCCAAGCAGCCCTTGAGGCCAATGTTGTTGAAGTGCTCGATGAGAGTGGTCGCCATGTCGGTCATGTGGGCGCGGGCGGCGGTGGTCATTATCGGGTGACGGTTGTATCGCCCCAGTTTGAGGGCAAGACGATGCTGCAGCAGCACCGTTTGGTGTATTCAGCGCTGGCTGAGGCGATGCCCGACCGGATTCATGCTCTCGCGATCGATGCCTACACGCCGGCAGTGTGGGGTACGCGCTCAAGGACAAAAATGCTGCCCTGATTGCCCCGGCCAATGCGCAGATCCTGATCCAGGTAGGTGATTTCCAGCCAGCCCTTTTGGGGTCGCTTATCGCTGAATTTAATTTTGAGACCCGGTAAGCGTTCGGGATAATGCAGCAGCAAATGCAGAAACCGATCGCGATCGTAGTTCATGACGGTTTGCGAACCAATCAGAGACAGGGTGAAGTCAACATTGGCGCGGGTTTCCGAGGTGATGTTGAGCTTGGCGCGCACGGCGACAATACCACCCAGGTAGCCGGGGCCATCCACTTCGGCAACATTACATAGCAGGCCGGTGCTGGCATCAACGTATTGATAAATGCCGCCCGAGTGAAAGCCTGGAATTGCTCTGCCAACCGTTACCAGTTCGCGGCTGGTGGTGTAGACAGTGCGCCACAACCCACTCAGCAGGGCCGGCGCTTGGGTGGGTGCAGCGGTCGGATTGACGGCTTCAAGCGCCTGAATCGCCGTTTCTAGCGCAGGACTCGGTTGCGGCAGGCCACCTTTATTGGGCAAGCTCGCGATCGCGAGGCGCAGGGCTTCCTTTTCATTCCCAACGTCAACGACATTCATACAGTCGGCCACCGCAGTAACGCCCCCATCCTAGCAAGGGATCTCTAGGGATCTGAGTCAGTCTTGATGCCCACCAAAAAGCGGTTAATTCGCCTCAGCAGCGACAGATCGGCACCAGCATCAGGCGGCGGTTCTGTGAAAGCAGCCGTGATCATCTCCGGTGTGGCGGCGACAGGCGCACTAAAGTGAGCCGGAATCACCTGTGTGAACGACCACTGTTGAATCGTCTCCAGCCAGCGCTGAATCGCCTCGGGTTGACGGTTAAAGATTACATTCGCCAAAATTGGCGCAACCCGCACCGCCTCTGCTGCACGAGCCCGTTCAAAAGCAGCCTGCCAACCTGGACGCCACTGCCACGGCAACAGGCCAAAATACATCTGTCGCGCTGACCTCCGGTCGGTCGCAGACCAGCGTGAGGAAGTCTGTTGCGCCAACTGCCACGTCTTGACTAGGGGTAACACCTCCAAATCACCCGGTCGAAAATAAAGCCCAAACAAAACAATCCGCTGCCAACCCCGCTGCCGCCGTTCGGGTGTGTCTTCTAGGGCTTCGCTGGCCTGATCGCGGGCATGAAACAGCAAAGGCAGCGGATCAAGCTCAAGTATTGCAGGTGGCGCGGCCGAAATACTCACCAAGCTATCGGTTACCAAGAGCGTCCCCGTGGCTCGGTGGCAGAGCGTCAACTCGGCAAATGGCCCCACATTCAGCTTGATCGGCCCCAGTAAAGCCCAATCAAACTCGTCGGTGTGGGGATAGTCAGCCGGGTCATTAAGCACCCGCGTCCGCTTGCGCGGTAAACCCAACCAACTGAGAGGCAAGTTGACCGGAAAACTCCATTGATAGGGGGCAACATAAACCGTCGCCTGGGGGCACTGACGGGCAAATGGCCCAACAAAGACTTTATGTTCAATACCCGTTACTGTGGGCTGGACAATCGCCTGCACCGCCCCATACTCAGCCTCCAGGTGTCGCAAAAGGCGCAGACATTCGGGGGTGGGCGCGACCGGTGCATAGACTAATAAGCCGCCCGCTGCTAGCCGCACCACCGTCATCCGAATCGGCACAACCACATAAAAAATGCCCTGAATCTGCTCGAATACCCACATCGTTTCGGGCACTACCTCCCGAATTAGCGTCCGGCGTTGACCATAGGGATACAGCGGCACCACAGGCCAATAGGGCCAGCGCCAATCATTCGCCATCGTTGTCTTGCGGCTTGAAGTATCGTGATTTTACAGCGTTCCTGATGCCAGGCTTAGCAAGAATGGTCTGCCGGCTAGTACAGCTAGGAACCTATTCTTAATTACCCTCAAGTTGTTACCCTCAGAAAAAGGCCCTAGGCCGTTGCTGTTGCTTGCTGCTCTAAAGGTAAACATCATGAGACAGTTAGAGGCATTAAACTTGGTTCGATCACATCAGAAAGAACTGGAGAAAATGGGTGTAAAGTCACTCAATATTTTTGGTTCTGTGGCCCGTGACCAAGCCAACAGTCAAAGTGATATCGATATTTTAGTAGAGCTGGATGAATCCATTGGCTTTTTTGAGTTTTTCTCGATCAAGCATTACTTAGAAAATCTTTTTCAACGACCTGTTGATCTTGGTACAGTTGGGGCACTAAAAGAACACCTCAGGCAGCCAGTCTTGGATGAGGTTGTTCATGTCTTCTAGATCTGCTAAAGAACGAGTTCAAGATATCCTTAGCGCTATTGGTAGCATCCAATTACGAACTGCTACTCTAAATTTTGAGGAGTTCTCTCGAGATGAAACTGTTGTCAAGGCAGTGCTTTATGATTTGATCGTTATCGGCGAAGCGGCAGCTAATATCCCCATTGACATTCAAGCTCTAGCACCTGAGCTTCCTTGGCGACTCATGCGCGATATGAGAAATATTATGGCCCATGAGTATTTTCAGATCAACTTACGAATTACCTGGTCAACCATCCAAAATAACCTGCCGCCACTGGTACCTTCTTTACAACAGCTACATGCACGCTTATAAAGTTTCCTGTTACCAAAAATTCGACAAACTCAGCATTTTTAACAGGATTTGCAGTCCCTCAGCGTTTAAACCTGGCCCTTTTCAAAGACGCGGCCAATGACCTCCTCAATCGGTGGATCGGTCACTTGCAAGTCAACGACCTCAAGTTGTGCCAATAGTCGCGACACCACATCGGTTAGCCGATCGCGATTGACGAGAAACCGGGCTGTATAGCCTTCCACGGCTTCAACGTCGGCAAAATGCGCCAAATCAGCGGCGCTGTAACACTGACGTAGCTCGACGGTAACTTGGCGATAGGGGGCAAACTGATCGAGCAGGCCCGAGAGCTTGCCGTCATAAATCAGCTGACCGGCATAGATCAACAGCACCCGTTCGCAGAGCGCCGTAATATCGGCCATGTAGTGACTGGTTAGGAGTACGGTCGCGCCATAACGCTCGTTGTAGGTTTTGAGAAACTCCCGCACGGCCATCTGGGCGTTGACATCTAAACCCAGGGTCGGCTCATCGAGAAACATTACTGCTGGACGATGTAAGAGCGCCGCTAACAGTTCGGCTTTCATCCGCTCGCCTAGGGAGAGCTTGCGCATGGGCTGCCGCAGCTTATCGCCGAGGTTAAGCAACTCACTCAGCTCGCCGACGCGGGTTTGAAATTCTTTGTCGGCAATGTCGTAGACAGCAGCATTAATTCGCAAGGAATCTAGCGCCGGCAAATCCCAAAGTAACTGCTGCTTTTGACCCATCACCAGCGTAATTTTGTGCAAGAAGCCCGCCTCGCGCCGGAAGGGTACATGACCAGCAACCTTGACTTCACCACCCGAGGGATAGATTAGGCCCGTCAGCATTTTGAGAGTTGTGGTTTTGCCTGCTCCGTTGGGGCCCAGAAAGCCCACAACCTCTCCAGGCTCGATGGTGAAACTGACCCCTTCGACAGCTTTGATCTGGCGGTAGTGCCGTTGAAAAAAGTGACGGAAGGTACCGCCCAAGCCAGGATCTTTGAGCGGTACGGGGTAGGTTTTGCTGAGGTTTTCGACCGCGATGATCGCCATGGGCTAGGCCTTGAGACCGCTATGACGCATCAGCGCTTCGGTGCTAGGTTCACGCCCCCTAAAGGCCGCAAAGACCTCGAGCGGGTGTTGACTGCCCCCCAAGGACAGCACGGTATCGCGGAAACGTTGACCTGTGGTCGCGATCGCGTTGGCATCCTCCAGGCCAGCTTCTTCAAAGGCAGCAAAGGCATCCGCACTCAGGACTTCGGCCCACTTGTAGCTGTAGTAACCGGCGGCATAGCCCCCCGCAAAGATGTGACCAAAGGAGCACAGGAAAGCATCTTCAGGTAATGGTGGCAGGACGGTGGCTTTGACCGCAATCCGATCGCGAACAGCCTCAAAGGGCTCACCGTTATAGCGGTGGTGCAGCTCAATATCCATGGCGCTGAAATACACCTGGCGTAGGGTACCAAGGCCACTTAGGAAAGTTTTGGCAGCCAAGAGCTTTTGGTAGTAGTGCTCGGGGAGGGGCTCACCAGTTTCGTAGTGGCGCGCCATGCCCATGAGGGTAGCGCGGTCGTAGCACCAGTTTTCCATAAATTGGCTGGGCAGCTCAACGGCGTCCCACTCGACGTTATTGATTCCGGCAGCACCACTAAAATCAACGGTTGTCAGCATATGCTGCAGGCCGTGACCAAACTCATGGAAAAGGGTTTCAACCTCGCGGAAGCTCATCAAGCTAGGGCGATCTCCGACAGGTGGCGTTTGATTGCAAATCAAATAGGCCACAGGTAGACGCACTTCGCCCTGCTGCACGCGCCGCGTTACACACTCATCCATCCAGGCGCCACCACGCTTGTCGGCAGGCCGACTGTAGGGATCGAGGTAGAAGTTCGCAACTGCGACCCCCTGGCTATTCTCAATTTGGAAATAGCGCACATCAGGATGCCAGATGGGTGCTTCACCGTCGGCAGCAATCACCTTGATCTCAAACAAGCGCTCGACAAGGCCAAACAGACCGTCTAGCACTCGATTGAGTGGGAAGTAGGGACGCAGTTCTTCGTCCGTAAAGGCAAAGGTCGTCTCCTGCAAACGCTCTGACCAAAAGGCGACATCCCAGGGCTTGAGGGGTTCGGCCTGATCATGCTCATTAGCATAGGCTTGCAACTGGGCAATCTCTTGCTCGGCCTTAGGATAGGCCACCACCCGTAACTCTTCGAGCAGTTCATCCACGGCCGCGACCGAGGGTGCCATTTTGCTGGCAAGGCTCAGTTCGGCAAAGCTGCCAAAGCCTAAAATTGTTGCTTTTTCTTGGCGCAGTTCGAGAATGCGCTGGATCAGGGCGGTGTTGTCATATTCACCCAGAGCCGCTCGCCGCACATAGGCACGGTAGACCGTTTCACGCAGGTGGCGCTGGCGGCAGTGTTGCAAGAAGGGGCCAAAACTGGGGGCATCGAGGGTGACGCGCCAAGGACCAGCTTCGGCAGTGGCGGTGGGGTAATCGGTGGCTTGGGCTGCTTGAGCCGCTAGATTTAGCCAACTTGACGGAATGCCTTCAACATCTGCCGGGTCTTCGATCAGGAGGCCAAAGGCTTTGGTGGCATCAAGGACGTTATTGCTAAAGCGGGTACCCAGTTCGGCCAGCTCTAGCTGAATTGCATTGAAGCGCTCTTTTGGATCACCTTCAAGACCCACCCCCGCCAGCTCAGCATCACGGATTGCTGTTTCGACGATGCGCTGCTGCGCTGGGCTGAGGTTCGTCCAAGCATCGCCCTCGCGGAGCGCTTTGATCGCCCGATAAATCGGCTGGCTTTGGCTAAAGACATTGGCAAACTGCACCAACTCCGGTTGGACAGTTTCGTAAGCTTGGCGCAGTTCGGGGCTATTTTTGACGCCCATCAAGTGGCCAATAATGCCCCAGCTCCAGCGCAACCGTTCACCAATACCTTCCAGTGGCTCCATGACCCCCACCCAAGTTGGGCTCGCCGTTGCTTCGAGATCGCTAAAGGCAGCCTGAAGATCTTGCAGCAACTGCTGTACGGCTGGCACAACGTGCTCGGGCAGGATGTGATCAAAGGGCGGCAGGCCACGACCGATTAGGAGAGGGTTGCTCATTAATTCATATTCCGTAACACGGCTCTTGTTTTATCTTACGCAGTCGCTGGGATCGCTCGGCTGTGGCTTTGCGTAAACCCCCACGTTTGGGGGGCTCAGTTCGGCAATACCTGTATTTTTCGGCATTCTGGAAGTAGGCAGTCGGAGGTATGGCGTGGCGCAGTTACTGAGCCTTAATACAGTGTTTGTGGTGGCGACAACCGTAGGGCTCACCCTCGTTGGCCGGCGGCTAGTGCTTTTGCTGTGGCATGGCAGTGCCAAGGGTTTGCTGGAGCAAGCGCAGCGGACTTATACCCAAATGATTGTGCCCTATCTCTACTGGCTAGAGGTGGGCTTTTATATTGGCCTGGTTGAGCTGGGGATTTGGCTACTGGCGCGGCAGTATGCCTGGCTGCTGGGGTTGGAATATGCCAGTAGTTTGGTGCTGACGCTGGTGGTTGGTTGGGCAATATACCGAATTTGTCAGCGTTTCTTTGATGTGTTTTATATCGATGCGGCGGTCAAAACGCAGCAGAAGGTCAATAGTGAGCTGCTGATTCTGGGCAAGTACCTGGCAGGCATCGCGATCGCGATTGTGGCCTTTGTCATCTATGGTGAATTGCACCACATCAATATTGTTGGTCTGCTGGCGGGCTTGGGTATCGGTGGCTTCGCGATCGCCTTTGCCGCGCAGAAAACCCTAGAGCAGTTGCTCGGCGGCATCGTCATTTATATTGATCGACCGTTTGTGATTGGTGACTATATCGGCTTGCCTGATGGTGTCTTTGGCCGGGTCGAGATGATTGGCCTGCGCTCGACCAAGATTCGCACCTCTGGGCGTGGCACCGTCACCGTGGTTCCCAATAGCAGCCTGACTCAGGTCGCGATCGAGAACTTTACGGGTGCTAAAAAAGTCATGGCGCTCAGCTATCTCCAATTTGAGCAGCATCTTGTCGAAGAAGAACGGGCCCTGGTACAACAGATTATTCTGGATAGTACCCGCGATGTATTTGGCATCGACTCCCGCAATACCGACATCAGCTTTGTTGATGAAGGCGGTTTTACACGGGTGCAGGTCACATTCTTTATTCTGGGTTCTGGCCAACTCTCGATGGAACTACGTCGCCAAGTGTTAAC
>CAZAGN010000030.1:7904-31836 GCA_964484905.1 uncultured bacterium
TGATGTTGAAGGCCCTGCGAATTGAAAACTTTGCCCTCATCGAGGCGCTTGAGCTGGAGTTTGCCCCAGGCTTGACAGTGCTGACTGGCGAAACGGGTGCGGGTAAATCAATTATTCTTGATGCCCTTGATGCGGCCCTTGGCGGCACAACCTCGGGTAGGGCAGTCCGCACAGGCAGCACCAAAGCGCTGATTGAAGCGACCTTCGAGCTGACAGACGATATCAGCGCGTGGCTTACCGCCGCCGACATTGACCCCCTCGAAGATGGCTTAGTCTGTAGCCGCGAAATTGGCGAGCGTACCAGCCGCAGCCGTATTAATGGTGTGGTGATCAATAAGCAGCAACTCCTAAGCCTCCGATCGCGACTGCTCGAAATCACGGCCCAAGGACAAACCTGGCAACTACAAGATCCCAATACGCAGCGGCTTTGGCTCGATGGTCTCGGCGGCGCACCCCTTGCGAAGGCTTTGCAGCAGGTACAAACCCACTACCAAGCATGGCACGGTGCAAAAACCAAACTCCAGAACCTCCAGCAGTCGCAACAACAACGAGCCCAGCAACTCGACCTGTGGCTTTACCAACATGAAGAACTGCAAGCAGCCCAGCTCGACTCAGCCGATGAACTCGATCAGTTACGCCAAGAGCGAGATCGCCTTGCCCATAGCGTTGAACTCTCAAGCCAAAGCGAGCAGGTGTATGCCTGGCTGTATCAAAACGAGCGCGGGCAGGCGGTGGCCGACTTGCTGGGCCAGGCCGAGAAAACCCTCACCGATATGTGTCGCTACGACCCAGACCTACAGCCCCTACTGGCCAGTCTCAGCAGCGCTCTGATTCAAATCGAAGATGTCGGTCAAAGCCTGGGGCGCTATGGCGAAGACCTCGACACCGACCCAGAGCGCCTCGCCACCCTCGAAGCGCGTATTCAACGCCTTAAAAGCCTCTGCCGTAAATATGGCCCCAGTCTGGCGGAGGTGATTGCCCATGCCACGTTTGTGGCCCAGCAGCTGGAGGGCATGCAGACCGGTGAAGCCGATACAGACGCGCTGGCCGCTCAGGTTGAGCAGCATTACCAAGCTCTGGTCGCCGCCTGTGAAGCTCTGAGTCAGCGACGGCGGCAGGTAGGTGAGCGTCTGGCCAAAGATCTCGTCGCTCAGCTCAAGCCTCTGGCCATGCAAGCCGTGCAGTTCAAGGTCGAGCTGATACCCATCGCCCCTGCTGCAACGGGCCATGATCGGGTGCAGTTTTTACTCAGCCCGAACCCTGGTGAACCCCTACAGCCCCTGGGGGAGATTGCCTCGGGTGGCGAAATGAGTCGGGTGCTCTTAGCCCTGAAGTCGGTGTTTAGTGCCGTTGATTCGGTTGCTACCTTGGTCTTTGACGAAATTGATGTCGGTGTCTCTGGTAAGGTCGCCCAGGCGATCGCGACCAAGCTCCATAGCATCAGTCGCCAACACCAAGTGCTCTGTGTCACGCACCAACCCCTCGTGGCTGCGATGGCCGACACCCATCTGCGGGTGCAGAAGGCCGTGAAACAAAAGCGCACGGCTGTTTCTGTTGAGACCCTGACCGATCGCGATCGACCCCAAGAACTGGCCCAATTGGCCGGGGGCTACTCCGCCGACGAAGCGCTCAGCTTTGCAGCCTCCTTGCTTAGCCAAGCAGCCCAGATTCGGGAGGCAACTATCCCTCAGACATAACGACTGCCCTTAAAGCCGACTGAGTTGAACACTGGCAGGCTCAAACCAGGAGCCTGTCACCGTAAGCCCACGCTCATTGGCCGCCAAGTGCCGCGCAATAAAATACAGGGTTTCTGGCTCGGCCTCAAGGCTGGCTGCCAGTGCCGCCAAGGTCTGTGGTGTTGGTGTCAAGGTGGCCACGAGGCGCTGTTGCAGAGCAAGAATCACAGCCGCCGCTTTTTTACCCGCTTCGACGCCGGGTTGGTGATAGGCATTAACGTTAATCAAGCTGGCGTAGAGGCCAACGGCTCGCTCGTAAAGGGCAATCAAGGCGCCCACCGATACCGCATCCACACGGGGCAGCGTCACCGTGATCGAGTCGCGGCCATTGTCGTAGAGGGCTTCCCGCGTACCTAACAAGAAGCCAGTCAGGTAATCCCCGGCGGTAACACCGGGCTCCAGTTCAGGTGAGGCTCCCTCGCGATCGCGAAGCACCTCAATAAAGGTGACAAAAAAGTTATTGAGGCCATCCCGCAGTTGCTGGACATAGGCGTGTTGGTCGGTTGACCCTTTGTTGCCATAGACTGCTATGCCTTGCTCGACCAGTGCGCCATCCAGATCGTGGGCTTTACCCAGCGATTCCATCACAAGCTGCTGCAAGTAGCGGCTAAAGAGCAAAAGACGATCTTTGTAGGGCAAAACAACCATATCTTTCTGGCCATGCCCCTTACCCAGCCAATACCAGGCCAGAGCCAACAAGGCCGCCGGGTTATTCGTCAGCTCTGGTACGCGCGTTGCTTCGTCCATCTGGCGCGCGCCTGCCAACAGCCCCCGAATATCAATACCCTGTAACGCGGCGGGAACTAAGCCGACCGCCGAGAACACCGAGGTGCGCCCCCCGACCCAATCGGCCATCGGAAAGCGCGCCAGCCAGCCTTGGGCTTGCTGATCGAGATGGCTGCCGACCCCTGTAATCGCGATTGCTTGAGCCTCAAAGGGTAGTCCAGCTTTGGCCAAGGCAGCTTGCACCTCCACCATGCCGTTACGCGGCTCGGGTGTCGCCCCCGATTTGGAGGTCACACTGACCAGGGTGCTATGAAGCCGATCGCGCAGGCTCGCCAACACCCGATCCATACCGTCAGGATCAGTGTTGTCGATAAAGTGAATGCGCAGGGGTGGCTGATTTGGCGCCAGCGCCGCCGCCACAAACTGCGGCCCTAAGGCCGAACCCCCGATACCCACCGCCAACAAATCCGTGAATGTGCCCCCGCTGGGTGGGGCAATCACCCCCTGCTGCACCTGAGCAGCGAAGGTCTCAATTCGAGTCAGGGTCGTTTCGATTTCAGACCGCAGGGCGGGCGTTGGTGCCAGTGCCGGTGCCCGCAGCCAGTAGTGCCCCACTTGGCGCTGTTCATCCGGATTCGCGATCGCGCCTGCTTCCAGCTCTGCCATCGCCGCAAAGGCAGCCACAAAAGCGGGTTGCAGGGTGGCAACAAAGCTATCCTCCAAGCGCACCCGGCTAATATCCACAAAGATCCCCAGATCCGTGTGGCTATAAAGCCAGCTCTGAAACCGTTCCCAGCTCATGATGCTCAGTCCCGTGACTGCTTAGAGGCTACCGCAATGTGCTGCCCTCGAACCTTAAGACTCCCTATGCCTCAAAGTCATCCTCATCGGCCTCATCCTCGAGATCATCCTGCTCCTTGATGTTTAAATCCATCAGCGCCGGATCATCGAGGGGGGTGTGATCATCCACAAGGCCGTCCTCAATCGCTCGCGATCGCGAGTAGGGCAGGGTCTCCTCCGGGTCTGGCAAGACGTCGGGTACATCCTCTGTCTCTTCGGTATAGGTGTTGTAGCCTGTCCCTGCCGGAATCAGACGCCCAATAATCACGTTTTCCTTCAGACCGCGCAGATAATCCGACTTCCCTTCGATGGCTGCCTCTGTCAGGACACGGGTGGTCTCCTGGAAGCTTGCCGCCGAGATGAAGCTGCTGGTGTTCAAACTGGCCTTCGTAATCCCCAGCAAAACAGGCGTGTACTCCGCCGGTGCCCCACCCGTAATCGACTGTGTGCTGTTGATCTTCTGCACTTCACTCAGCTCAATCAACTCTCCCGGCAGAAGAATCGTATCGCCGCCGTCATCAATACGCACCTTCGAGGTCATCTGCCGCACCACGATTTCAACGTGCTTATCGGCAATATCAACACCCTGAGAACGATACACCGTCTGAACTTCATTCACAAAGAAGCGTTGCACTTCCCGCACAGCCATGAGGGCCGCTTCATCGACACCAACCTGATAGCGGTAGAACTGGAAGTAGGAATCAAGAATGTCGTGGGGGTTAGACGGACCATCGGTGATCGGCTCACCAACATTAACCTCCTGACCATCGGCAACAATCGGGTTCTGACCCAACAACAGTGGGTAGTCCTCAATCATGCCATCTGCTTCTTGAATGCGCATGACAAACGAATCATCGTCATTACGCACCAGCTGCACCACGCCGGGACGCTTAGCCAGCAAGCACATTTCCTTTGGCTTGCGTGCTTCAAGCAACTCCTCAATCCGGGGCAGACCCTGGATAATATCGCCAGTTTTGGCACGCTCGTAGACCAAGTAGGCCAACGTATCACCCCGTTGCACCAGGTCACCGTCTTGCTGCTGCAGAATCGCACCCCCCGACACCAAGTAGGGGCGACCAATGCGCACCAAGATACTGTCCTTCGTAATCGCAATAATTTGCCCCGAATCCGGGGCCGTCACGCCCTCAGCCAAGACATCTCCCGCCCGTACCAAAGCACCTTCTTTGACCAGCGGCTTTGCGCCATTGAGAGCCAGGGTATGCTGATCACCGCTTGTCAAAACCGCCAAACGCCGCACAGTATCGCCATCACGGCGAATGCCTCGTACAATGCCGGCTTGCTTCGCCAAAATCGCCGTACGCGCCACCACCGAACCAGCTGTAATCACATCGCCATCGGCAACTTGTAGGGAGGTGCGTGTACTGCCCTGGGTAATATCAGCGGCAATATCCCGCCGCAGCAGTAGGGTTTCAAGAATCACCAACTGCAGGCGCTGCGCTTCACCGTCTTCAATCAGCTCGATATCTGCCTTCAGATGCTGAGCATCCGTGTCGATATCCAAACTCAGTTGAGTCTTCAGCAGCTCAACGGGTTGCACCGACTTCACGCGCTCACCGTCCTTAAAGGGCAAACGCTGCACAGCCCGCAAACGAATCGACGGCCCCGACTCACTCGTCGAATCTTGGCTCGGAATGGACGGCTCATCGGGAATAGTATACTCCTCAACCGGGCGGAGGAGAATGGCTGGCCCCTCGGTTGTTTCGATGTGTTCCAGATACACCAACGACTCGGCAGTCACACCGGTCATCGCTGCCTGACCAGCAGCGACCAAAGTGCCGTTCGCAATTTCCATATCGGCTGGGTTGTCAATCATGTACAACTGACCAGGCTTGATCACAATTTCGCGCAGAATATCGTTCTTCTGCACAACCTCGACGACACCACCGTGGTTACAGAAAATATCCTTAACAACCTCAGTACCCGCCTCGACATACTGACCGTCTTCAACATTCAGCAGCGAGATGTCCTTATTAACCTCATGGGTCTCTTCCGGAATCCAGAGCAGCGTGCCACCCTTGGTCACCTCAAAGCCCTGCTTGGCCTTACCACGCTTAGCGACTTCTAGGCCCGCAAACTTGACCATCCCGCCAGTGCTCGAGCGATAGGCATTATCCTGTAACTCAGCCACGACTTCACCACTGCCAACCTTACTGCCAGGCGTTGCCTTCAGTAAGAATGTCTGACCGTCACGGGTCTCGAGGACATAGTGCTCACGCCCCTGCTGCGTCTCTGCATGCACCGTTGCCTGATCTAAAACCACTGATGCGGTAATAATTTCAACTTCACGGGTACCCCGACTATCTAATTGTTCGGGCAGGCGTACTGTGCCGCCGTGCTCAGTCTTAACCGTCGTTTCGGCAATCACATCGTCGGCTTCAATGCGATCCCCATTGCTCACTGTCGGCTCGGCACTGGGCGGCAGGTTATAGATTTCGCTCGAGAGAATCCAGATAATCCCTTGACGCTGTGCCAAGAGGGTACGTCCTCCCTGCCGGTCAAGCTTTTCTTCGTAGGGCAAGTTATCAAAGACCACCTCACCCGCGAGGTTGGTAGCTACATCTTTCTGGACTTTTTCCGTACTCTTCTTCGCTGTCTTACCGGCAGCAGCCACCTCGGCAATCATCTGCCCTGCTTCCACACGGGCACCGTTTTGCACCAAGAGGGTTGAACCTGGTGTCGCGCTGAAGGTTTCCTTACGGCCCTTTTCACCTTCCAGAATAAACTCGGCGGCTACTTCAACCTGGAGGGCGTCGTCACCGTGGGGTGTGCGGTAGGGGCGTGAGCGGAAGTTCTTCGGCAGTTTGATCGTGCCGGCAAAGGGGGCCTTAACCTGACGGGCAATCTCACCCGTAAATACGCCACCGGTGTGGAAGGTACGCATAGTCAGCTGGGTACCCGGCTCACCGATCGATTGGGCGGCGATAATACCAACTGCTTCGCCGATATCGACCAAGTGCGAGTGAGCCATGCTCCAGCCATAGCACATGCGGCAGACCGAGCGGTTAGCTTCGCAGGTCAGCGGTGAGCGCATAAAGATTTGCTCAACGCCAGCCTGGGCAATTTCATCAACCATTTGATGGTCAATGGGGACGTTCCGGGGCACAATCACTGCACCCGTCAGCGGATGAATCACATCTTGGGCGGCAACCCGACCAATGAGGCGCTCCTCAAGTTTGATGATGATTGTGTCAGCATCACGTAACGTCGAGAGGAGAATGCCCCGCTCGGTACCGCAGTCATGCTCACGCACGATCACATCTTGCGAGACATCTACGAGACGACGAGTCAGGTAGCCAGAGTCAGCGGTGCGGAGGGCGGTATCAACTAGACCCTTACGAGCGCCATAGGACGAAATGATATACTCCGTAACGGTTAAACCTTCACGGAAGTTTGTCTTAATCGGCAAATCGATGATCTCACCGCGCGGGTTTGCCATCAAGCCCCGCATTCCGACCAACTGCCGCACCTGGGAGACGTTACCCCGAGCACCCGAACTCGACATCATAAACACCGAGTTGAGCGGGTCATTTTGCTCAAAGTTGGCGATCATCTCATTTTTGATATCGTCGTTGGTCTGGTTCCAGGTATCAATTACCTTTTGATAGCGCTCAATTTCGGTGATTTCACCGCGAGTGTAGCGGTCTAAAGCCCGCTCAATTTCCGCTTCGGCTAAAGCCAATAGCTCTTTCTTACGCGGCGGTACCTGCAAATCCTCCACACTAATCGACACGCCAGCCCGGGTTGCGTACTTAAAACCCAGATCTTTGAGGGCGTCTGCCATCTGGGCCGTTTTTGCGGTACCGTGGTTCGCAAACGCCCAGGCAATTAGTTTCCGCAGGCCCTTCTTATCAATCCGGCGGTTCATGAATGCGGGCATGCTGGTATCGACCATGGAAATCACCTCAAAGTTGTGCAGCGAATACGCGTCTGTTAAGACTGTTTTTGGGCATTGAGAGCCCGCTATTAAGGAGCTAAGACATCCTGAATCACTTTGTTAAAGATCACGCGACCGGGTGTGGTGTAGATGTACTGTGAGAGCAAGTTACCGTCAGCGTCAAGGCGCAGGCGGCGGGTTTTATAAATCAACGTCTTAACACCCGCAACTTCAGACTCTTCTAGGGGCTCAGTATCTTTAAGATCCGTTTCAACCTTGTCGTCGTAGCGCACCCAGACCCAGGCATGGAGATCGATCACACCCTGCTCGTAGGCAACCACAACGTCGTTGGGGCTGGCAAAGTAACGACCACTGCCCTTTTGCTTGTGAGGATTCTCAGCGGTGAGGTAGTAGCAACCCAGCACCATATCTTGGCTCGGGGTGACTATCGGTGTACCCGTTGCCGGTGAAAGGATATTGTTAGAGGCCAACATCAAGAGGCGAGCCTCTGACTGTGACTCAATTGAAAGAGGTACGTGCACAGCCATCTGGTCGCCATCAAAGTCAGCGTTAAAGGCTGGACAGACCAGGGGGTGCAACTGAATTGCGCGACCTTCTACTAACAACGGCTCGAAGGCTTGGATCCCCAAACGGTGCAAGGTCGGCGCGCGGTTCAGCAATACGGGGTGGCCGGTAATCACTTCTTCCAACACATCCCAAATGGCGGGGTCATTTTGTTGGATTAGCTTTTTGGCTGCCTTGATGTTATTTACAATACCGCGCTTAATCAGCTTGTGAATCACAAAGGGCTGAAAGAGCTCAATGGCCATTTCTTTGGGTAGACCGCACTGATTCATGCGTAGCTTTGGCCCCACCACAATTACCGAACGACCGGAGTAGTCAACCCGCTTACCCAGGAGGTTTTGACGGAAGCGGCCTTGCTTACCCTCGATAATATCTGACAACGATTTGAGCGCTCGATTGTTGGCACCGACGACGGTACGACCGCGGCGGCCGTTATCAATCAGGGCATCAACGGCTTCCTGCAGCATCCGCTTTTCGTTGCGGACAATGATCTCAGGTGCCATGATTTCTTGTAGGCGGGCTAGGCGATTGTTGCGGTTGATGACGCGACGGTAGAGATCGTTGAGGTCAGAGGTCGCGAAGCGACCACCGTCAAGCTGTACCATGGGGCGGAGATCAGGCGGAATCACCGGAACTACTTCCAGGATCATCCATTCAGGCCGCGACTCGGTGGCAATAAAGTTGTCAATCACCCGGAGGCGCTTGATCAGTTTGGCACGCTTTTGCCCTTTGGACGTCGAAATTTCCTCCCGTAAGCCGTCGCCCTCAGCATTGAGGTCAATATCAACCAGCAGACGTTGAATGGCTTCGGCACCAATCATGGCCCAGTCTGGCTCCAGCTGTAGGGTCGAGTCTTCTTCAAAGAGTTGATCTTCAATTTCTAAAAACTGATCTTCCGTCAGCAGTTGCTTATAGCTGAGCCCCTCAGCGTTACCGGGGTTGATGACAACGTAAGCGTTGAAATAAACCACCTGCTCAACATCGCGCAGGGGCATGTCTAGTAGTGTGGCGATGTGACTAGGAATGCCCTTGAGATACCAGACATGAGTCACAGGGGCGGCGAGCTTGATGTAGCCCATGCGGTGGCGGCGTACCCGCGATTCGGTGACTTCAACACCGCAGCGCTCGCAGACAATGCCCCGGTGACGCACCCGCTTGTACTTACCGCAATGGCATTCCCAGTCTTTGGCTGGGCCGAAAATGCGCTCGCAGAACAGGCCATCCATTTCGGGCTTGAGGGTGCGGTAGTTGATCGTTTCGGGCTTGGTTACCTCACCAACCACTTGGCCGTTAGGCAGTGTGCGTTGGCCCCAAGTGGTAATTCGCTCGGGCGAGGCAAGACCAATCTTGACGTAGTCAAACCGCTGCTCCAGCTTGGCATTCATCACGTTTGTTCCTGTTTGTGAGTTGGCGAGGCAAAAGGGCTAAAAATTTCCAAGGTTGGGGCGGCTGCATCAGCACACCCCCCACTGGCTTAGTTAGATGTCGTCATCATCGTCATCGTCATCGAAATCAGCTCGCGATCGCGACGAGAGCAAGGGCATAAAGCTTTCCTCCGCCTCTCCCTTGCCAAAGTCCTCCGAGGTGACAGCCTCATAAGTTGGGCGGCTGGGGGTGCGCCGTTGACTGACATCGGCCATCAAATCCACTTCCTCATGGGTTTGGAGCCCTTCGGCATTGCTGCGGATCTTGTGAACTGAGACATCTAGCCCCAGAGACTGCAGTTCCCGCATCAAGACCTTGAAAGATTCGGGCGTACCCGGACGTGGAATCGGCTGACCCTTGACAATGGCATTGAGGGCTTCGTTACGACCGATCATGTCATCCGACTTGACCGTTAGCAGCTCTTGCAGAGTGTAGGCAGCACCGAAGGCCTCAAGCGCCCAGACCTCCATTTCACCAAAGCGCTGACCACCCTGTTGAGCTTTACCACCCAAAGGTTGCTGCGTCACCAAGGAGTAGGGGCCGGTCGAACGTGCATGAATTTTGTCATCAACAAGGTGAACTAGCTTGAGGATGTGAGCCTTACCGACTGTGATCGGCTGATCAAAGGGCTCACCCGTACGACCATCAAAGAGGGTCATCTTACCGGCATAGCGACCCGAGTCGGTATAAACCCAATCCTCACCCCGGACTTCGCGGGCCTCCTTGAGCTTGCCATCGACAAGCTTTTGTGAGGCTTCTTCACCATGCATTTCGTCAAAGGGCATCAGCTTGAAACGCACACCCAGGTTATCAGCAGCCCAACCGAGCAAGCACTCAAAGACCTGACCGACATTCATTCGTGACGGTACGCCCAAGGGGTTGAGGGCGATGTCAATCGGGGTGCCATCGGGTAGGTACGGCATGCTTTCAATGGGCAAAATGCGCGAGATGATACCCTTATTGCCGTGGCGGCCCGCAATCTTATCGCCGACTTGAATTTTCCGTTTGAGAGCTAAGTAGATGCGCACCACCATGTTGGCTCCCGGTGGCAACTCATCACCCTGCTCCCGTGTGAAGATGCGCACATCCACAACACGGCCTTTTTCGCCGTTGGGCACACGTAGGGAGTTGTCCCGCACATCACGCGCTTTCTCACCAAAGATTGCTCGCAGGAGCTTTTCTTCGGGCGGCTGGTCGGATTCACCCTTTGGTGTCACCTTACCGACGAGAATGTCTCCCGAGGTAACCCAAGCACCGACGCGCACAATACCCTGCTCATCTAAATTCCGCAGAATATCTTCACTGACGTTCGGAATTTCACGGGTAATTTCTTCGGGGCCAAGCTTGGTCTGCCGCGCCTCAATTTCAAATTTCTCGACGTGAATCGATGTGAAGACATCGTCGAAAACTAGGCGTTCGCTGATCAGGATTGCATCCTCATAGTTGTAGCCTTCCCAAGGCATGTAGGCGACAAGTAGGTTTTGCCCCAGAGCCAGCTCGCCCCCTTCCGTAGCCGGACCATCAGCCAGTACTTGACCCGCCACAATTCGATCACCGGCGGTGACAATCGGACGCTGATTCAGACAAGTATCTTGGTTCGAACGCTGGTACTTTTGCAATGTGTAAAGGATTGGGCTCTCGTTTTCGTCGTCCGGACGCACAACAATTTGGGTCGAAGACACGTAGATGACTGTGCCCTGGGTACGCGAGACAACGACCATCCCCGAGTCACGGGCGGCCTGTGCCTCCAAACCTGTACCGACAAGGGGTCGCTGGGGACGCAGTAAGGGTACGGCTTGACGTTGCATGTTCGCACCCATGAGGGCACGGTTAGCATCATCGTGCTCAAGGAAAGGAATCAGGCTGGTCGCGACAGAAACCACCTGAACTGGCGATACCTGAACGTAGTCCACTTCAAGCGGGCTAGCTGTGCTGAACTCTTGGCGGTACCGTACGGGTACCAGATCGCCCTTGATGCGATTTTCAGCATCGAGAGGAATGTCACCCGGCGCAACACGCGATTCGTCTTCAGCATCAGCGGTCAGATAAACTGGCGATAAATCCTTGCGGACAATGCCATTCTCGACAATGTGATAGGGGCTTTCGATAAAGCCATAATCATTGACACGGGCATGGGTTGCCAGAGAACCAATCAGACCGGCGTTGGGGCCTTCAGGGGTTTCGATGGGGCAAATCCGACCATAGTGGCTGGGGTGAATATCACGCACCGCAAAACCCGCCCGTTCGCGACTGAGGCCACCAGGGCCAAGGGCTGATAGACGCCGCTTGTGGGTCAATTCAGCCAATGGGTTGGTTTGATCCATGAATTGCGAGAGCTGGCTTGAGCCAAAAAACTCTTTGATCGCCGCGACGAGGGGCTTGGGGTTAACCAAAGAAGCCGGTGTTAGACTGTCCGACTCAGAAACGGTCATTCGTTCACGAATGATCCGCTCTAGGCGATTCAAGCCCACACGCACTTGGTTTTGCAGAAGTTCGCCGACAGACCGAATTCGTCGGTTGCCGAGGTGGTCAATATCATCGATGTGACCGATGTCAGACTCTAGATTGATCAGATAGTCGATCACACCCAGAATATCGGCGTTAGTTAGCACCCGCGTTGTCTCGGGCACCGTCAAGTTGAGCTTACGGTTGAGCTTGTAACGACCGACACGCCCTAAGTCGTAACGCTTGGGGTCAAAGAAGCGAGACTCCAGCAGCTGTTGACCACCCGATACTGTCGGCGGCTCACCCGGACGTAGTTTCCGGTAGAGCTCGAGCAGTGCTTCGTCCTCACTCAGTTGGCCTTCTTTGTCAAGAGTCTTTTGGAAGTAACCCGGGTTACGCAGGCCGTCATAAATTTCGGTATCGCTGAGACCCAGAGCCTTGAGCAAAACAGCTGCCGAGAGCTTACGGGTTTTGTCGATGCGCACCCAAACAAGGTCGTTTTTGTCGGTCTCAAACTTTAACCAGGCACCCCGGTTGGGAATCAGGCTGGCGTTGTATGTACGGCGACCCGACTTGTCGATTTCTTCTTTGTAATAGACGCCGGGGCTACGAACGATCTGGTTAACGATGACTCGCTCGGCACCATTAATGATAAAGGTACCCCGATCCGTCATCAGCGGCAGATCGCCAATGAAGACTTCCATATCCTTGATTTCACCCGTCTCTTTGTTGATTAGACGGGTGGGCACGCGGATTTGCACTTGATAGGTGGCATCACGCCGCTTGGCCTCATCGGCATCGTAGCGGGGCGGATGCACGCGATAGCCGCGACGTGCTTCGCCGGGTCGGTATTCGGGCAAGAAATGGAGCTCGAGTTTGCCCGTGTAATCAACAATGGGGGAAAAACTGAGAAGCTCTTCTTCTAATCCTTCGCGAAGAAACCACTGGAAGCTGCGCCGCTGGATCTCAATTAGGTCAGGGAGAGTCCATGCGGTGTAGGCATTGGTAAGACTATTCATGCGTATCTCGATAGGGCGCGCTTGCTCGGAACTACTATTATAGATACAGTGCATACTTGGGTCAACAAAGCCGATGTCTGAGTTACGGTCTGATCTCTCTGTTAACGCTGTTTTAGCTACAGCAGCGCGGCAAGCACAAGTACATCGTCGCACGGGTGAGACTGATGTACGCGTTGAGCTGAATTTAGATGGGCAAGGCTTGCACGCAGTGAAGACGGGCGTGCCTTTTCTCGATCATATGCTGGTGCAGCTTAGTACTCACGGCCTGCTCGATCTACGCATTGAGGCGGCGGGCGACTATGAGATTGATGACCACCACACCAATGAAGATGTCGGGATTACCCTCGGGCAGGCCCTGCACAAAGCCTTGGCGGATCGGCAAGGCATCCAGCGTTTTGGCCATTTCTATGCACCCCTCGATGAAGCACTCGTGCAAGTCGTGTTGGATTTCTCGGGGCGGCCCCATCTGAGCTATGGCCTTGATTTACCCACAGATCGGGTCGGAACCTATGATGCGCAGCTGGTGCGTGAGTTTTTTGTTGCCGTGGTCAACCACGCCCAGATGACACTGCATATTCGTCAGCTAGAGGGCATCAATACCCATCATATTATTGAGGCGACTTTCAAGGCGTTTGCACGGGCGCTGCGGATGGCGATCGCGATCGACTCCCGTCGTTTACAGCAAATCCCTAGTTCAAAGGGTGTTTTGTAGAGTTGCAGTCTCAAATAAGCTGCGTTGGTTGAAATAGGCTGCTAAGGTAAGCACGGGCTGCCCGCCGGTCAGTGCCGCCATTTTGCAGCAGAAACAGTGATAATGCCGCCGTCAAGACGCGATCGCGATCCCAGTCAGGATGGCTGCTGAGGTAGCTCGCAAGGCTGTCGCTGAGATCAGCAGGAATTTCGGCTTTTACACTCACTTTCGCCATCGCTGCTGCCTCACAAAGGGGTTGCCGAAGGTGTAACTCTACCTGTGGAAAACTCGCACAGCGGTGAGGCTGTGTCAGGTGGGCTTTAGCCTTGGGCCTCCCATTGTGGGTGCTGGGTTCTGGGCCTGTCAAGCCTTGATTGATCAGCAAAATCAGTAAAATTCTATGATTGAATCGCGGGAAATATAAACTATGTGTTACCTACTTAAATTTGTTTGCCTTTAGACAATCCATAAGTTTGTTTTCCCCAAAAAGACGGCAAAGCGCAATGCTACCGTGAATAGGCTGTGGAAAACTCTGCCAAAGCTGTGGAAAACTAAGGAAAGTTTTGGGGAAAACTACCTTAGAAACGAGTGGCTAAGGTGGCCGACCATTTTTTTCAAATACCCGATTGCTGTAGCTTGTTTAGGTGATTGAGACGGCGGCCAGCGGTCAGCCTACAGACTTCGATTACAGTGAAGCTAATCTCAGTTCAGTGCTATGGTCGCGGTTCCGGTTCAGCGTCTTGACGTCTTTATTCACGCATCGCAACTGCTGCGGCAGTACCACCGCCTCACGCCCAACTTGCGTAGCCACGGCCTAGAGGTGGCGTTGGCCATTCAGTACAGTCGTGACACACTGCCCTGGGTCGGGGCAACTGAGGGTATGACGCTTGCTGAGTTAGCCAGCACGATTTGTGATCCGTTTTTTGCCAAGTCGCATCCTCAGCTACCGCAATACGATGCTCAGACACCACTAGTTTGGCCCCTGTTTAACCAGGACGAGTACGGTGTGCTTCAGCCGATTCCGCCAACCCATGCCGGCGAATGGCGCTGGTTTAAGGCCTGTAATGGCCAAGTAGGGGTGGGCTGTCATGCCGTATCACTGCACATGTGGCGAGATAGTGATTTTTTGAATGGCGATCGCGACCAGTGCCCCCTGCGGTTCTATGACGGTCACTTTCCCCTCAGCATCGATCAGGGCCGCCAACGCTGCCGCTTTGATGATCATCCCTGTGGCTGGGAGGCTGGTTATCCCAAAATGCTGCAGGTGGTCGGTAGCGGCAGTGAAGCGGAGGTCTTTCGCAGCGAATGGACCGAGGCCATGTGGGATATGCTGGTGCCGCCAGGTCAGCCCATTCCGGTGTATCCCGTCATTGCCTTGTTGTATTTTGGCCATGCGGGTTTGCAGCAAGGCCGCCCGAACGTTACACCCGAACAGTTTTGCCAAGACTTAGATTTCTTGCCCTGGCAATTTAAACGTATTTTTGATGCCGACCCCCACAGTACCTATAACCGGCAACTCTTGGCCGCTGCTCGGCAACCGACGGCTCCAGAGCCTCGGCCTGGTTACTGGCAACCGCACACGCCCCTACCCCAGCCCTTAGGCGGTCATGTTCTGCTCGAGCCGGATGCGCCACCCTCGTTTCAAAATAGTGGCTTACCGGCACCGCATCATAATGATCCGCTGTTAGCTGAGCGTCGCCGCCGCCGCCAGCTCGAACGCAGCCCCGCCCACAACGAGCTGCTGAAGCAGTTTCGGCGTTGGTTTCGTTTGGCGGGTATGGAGGTGCGGGAGGATCAGCATTATTTTGACTTCTTAGCTGTCAAAGACAGCCAGGTATTGCTAGCAGAAATTAAGCTGCTGTACCACCAAGACATCGCGGAAACCATGCAGGAGCTAGTGGGGCAACTGCTCTACTACGAACATTTCACCCTCGGGCCATGGCAACGACAGGGCTATCAGGTGCAGAAGGTCGCCGTACTAGATCGCCCGCCCTACAGTGCCTACATTGATTTTCTGCGTCACCACGGCATCATTACTTTTTGGCTGACCGAAAACGGTGAGATTGATGGTGCCGAAAGTGCCCTTCGACGCCTGCGGCATTTGGGTGTGCAGGTACGGCCTGACCCTGAATTGCTCGATGCAAAGCATGTGTAGGTAGTCAGTTTTATTGGTGCTGAGAGAGCGATGCTGCGGCTCGGAATCACCAGGAGCAGATACCTTTAGGCAATGCTTTGCTTTGACGAGATCAGACTGTGAACCAAAAAACCTCGCTCAGCTTATGGCAGGGGTTGCTGTTTGGGGATACCCGGACGACGGGGGTAATCGAAAGGGGTGGCGTGGGTTTTGCGCACAATCAAGCAATGGCGCTGACAAGCTGTAACCGGTGTGGTAAAGGCGTGGGTGGCAACGACCGTACCCCCCAGTTGTTGGGCGGCAGCCGCACAGACATCAGCTTCAGCCTCTGTCCAATGGCCCCGGTACAGCAGGGCTTGACCACCCAACTTGAGCAACGGCAGGCAGTATTCGAGGCACTCGGGCGCGGAGCCAACAGCCCGGATCGTCGCCAGATCGTACCGGGCTCGGAAATCTCCCTCATGGCCCAGAGTTTCGGCTCGTCCGGCGACAGCCTTGACGTTCGATAAGGCCAAACTTTCGGCCAATTCTTGCAAAAAGGCAACCTTACGCTGGGTTGAATCGAGGAGTGTGAACTGCCAAGTTGGCAGACAAATGGCGAGGGGGATACCTGGAAATCCAGCCCCAGAGCCCACATCGATGGCACGCCCCTCAGGCGGGAGCTCTAACAGGGCCAGCCCCTGCAAGGAGTCCCAGAGATGCTTTTCCCAGTAATCGGCTGGCTCGAGCAGGCGTGTGAGATTGAGGTGTTCATTGGCTACACGTACCAAGCCATAGCCTTGGACCAAGGCTGCTATTTGGGCGGCGGTGAGGGCAACCGGCCAAGCTACTTGATCGAGGTAGGCTGCGAACGCTTGGGTGGAGTTATTCGTCATCTTTATTCGTCGTCGTCACCGGCATCATCTGAGGCATCGTCGAGATCAGCCAACTCTGCATCATCTAGATCTTCGGCCCAGTCCTCAGCCAGATCTTCGGTGTCGTTACCACCGGCAGCAAAGGCCGCCTCAGCATCAGCCATCGAGCGTTCTGATTCTTTGAGGCGGTTGAGGAGGGTAATAATTTTGTCGCCGCGCTCGAGGGAGGTATCGTGCCGAAAGAAAATTTCGGGGGTGCGCCGCAACCGGACCCGCTGACCAATCTCCCGCCGAACCCACTTGAGTGAGGCTTCGAGGCCCGCCATGGTCTCCGCTTGGGCTTCGGGAGTGCCGTAGATACTGACAAATACCTGCACATGCTGCAAGTCTTTGGAAACATCCACATCGGTAACACTGACCATACCGGCACCGACTCGGTCATCTTTGAGACCGTTTTGCATCAACATCTGACCGACTTCACGCTTAATGAGGGAGGCGATCCGGGCTACACGCCGACTGTCTGCCATAGGATTAGCCTCAAAACTTCAGCTTATCTACTCTGACACACTCTTTTTACGGATGGCCTTTTTGCCAATCGCCTCTTAGAGTTGGAGACTTCAGAGGGCTGTCTAGTGATGCGTCAGGGTTTGGGTCGAGGCTTGGGGATCAAGACGGCGAAGAATCGCCTGAGCGAGCAAACTGAGGAGACTAACACTGGCCATCAAGCAAGCACAGGCATAGGCTGAGACGGTGTCGAACTCCATATAAACCTGCTCGATATGCAGGGTAAAGGTGTTGGTTTGGTTGATCAGTTTGCCAGAGATTACAGCCGCAGCGCCAAATTCGCCGATGGCACGCGCCGTACAGAGAACGATGCCATACATTAAGGCCCAGCGGATGCTCGGCAAAATAACGCGCCAAAAGGTTATCCAGCCGCTGGCACCCAGGGTTTTGGCGGCTTCTTCTTCGTCGTTATTCAGGTTTTCGAGAATCGGTAGCAATTCGCGGATAACAAACGGCATCGTCACAAAAAGGGTGGTGAGGACAATGCCGGGATAGGCAAAGACAAGGCGCAGACCAAGCGGGGCAATGACCTCTTTGAGGAGGCCAAAGCGAGGGCTGTAGAGGAGGATAAACATCAAGCCCGCCACCACAGGTGAGATCGCCACCGGCAGGTCGATCAGGCTAGTGAGTAAGCGTCGCCCCGGAAAGCGGTGCCGGACGAGCACCCAAGCTAGGAGTCCCCCCAAAACGGTGTTGATGGGGACGACAACGGCAACCACTTTGAGGGTGAGCTGGAGAGCATGGACAGCCGCCGGATCGCTGATGCCCTGCCAAAAGGGGCCGAGCCCAGTACGGAAGGCTTGCCAGAAAATACCCAAAAGCGGCAGCACGACAATTAGCAGTAAAAAGCCAAGGCCGATCGCGATGAGGGCAACCTGTCCCCAGTCTCGTGACTTACCTATTCTCGGGTTGCTTGTTTGACGGCTCATGTTTGCCTCTGTCATGCGCTGGCCTGTCTCATGGGTGGGTTATGCCGTTTGCTTCCGTTGACTCCACCACTGCACGGTATTGACCGCCGCAATAATGGCGAGGGCAAAGATCAGCAGCAACAAAGCGACGGCTGTGGCGCCGCTGAGATCAAATGCTTCGAGCCGCCGAAAGATATAGACGGAGCTGATCATGGTGCGGAAAGGGATATTGCCCGAAATGAGGGTGACAACGCCATACTCACCGACACAGCGGGCAAAGGCGAGGGTAAAGCCGGTCGCGATCGCGGGTACAAGCGGCGGCAGGATAATCCGGCGAAAGGTTTGCCAACGCAGCGACCCCAGCGTTTGGGCAGCTTCGATAACGTCGGCCTCGATCGCGAGAATGGCGGGTTGCACCGAACGCACGACAAAGGGCAGCGTTACAAAAAGATTGGCGAGGAGAATACCAAACACCGACGAGGTGAGGTTGACATTTTCGGCGCCAAACTGTGCCAAAAAGCCGCCCAGAGGGGTATCGGGTCGGAGCCAGCGGCCAAAAGCGCCCACCGGACTGTAGAGCGACATCAGACCAATCCCAGCGACAACCGAGGGCATAGCAAAGGGCAGATCGATCACACCGTCAGCCAAGCGCCGCCCCGGAAAGTCGTAGCGCACCAAAATCCAGGCGAGGATAAAGCCAAACACTGAGTTGATCGCCGCGGCGAGCAAGGCCATGCCAAAGGTGAGCTGATAGGAGGCGATCGCCATTGGCTGGGTTAACAATTCCCAGAGCGCGGCGGGGGGTGTTTCGGCGGCCTTGAGGATGAGTGCCGCTAGGGGCAACAGCAGCAAAAAGCCGACATAGGTGAAGGCAAGCCCTCGGACTAGCGATGACCTCTGGTCGGTGGAAGACCATCGCGACACTCTTTCCCTGCTCACAGTCTCACCTATGCGTTTGCGGCAGCCAGGGCTTGGTCAAACAGCGCCCCGTCATCAAACAGAAGCGGGTTGAGGGTGTCCCAACCCCCCAACTCTTCCACGGTAAAGGGCGTGGGAATCGCCCGATACTTGGTGTTCAAGCTCAGGATGCGCTCATTCACGGGGCGATAACCCGTGATCGCATAGAACTGCTGCGCAACGGGCGAATAAAGAAACTCGATAAATGCTTCGGCAATCTCGCGGGTGCCACGCCGATCAACCACCTCATCAATGACCACTACCGGGAACTCGGTGATTAGGGTGCTGTCGGGCACGATCACGGGGTATTCGTTGGGGAAGGCAGAATCAACATTGATCAGCTCGGCCTCAAAGGTGACGAGGGCATCACCCACCTGATTTTGAATAAAGGCGTCGGAGGCTTCGCGACCCCCACCCACCAACGAGACGATGTTGTTTACGTAGCTAAAGAGAAATTCCTGAGCGGCTTCATCGCCTTGCTCGCGCTGGATGGTGCCGTAGGCCGCCAAAACACCGAGGCGGGCATTGCCGGAGGTCTGTGGATTAATCGAAACCAGCTCAACATCGTCGCGCCCCAAATCAGCCCAGGTTTGGATATTTTTGGGGTTGCCGGGGCGGGTGATGATCGCCATCGCCGAGGTTTTGGGAGAGGCATTATTGGGATGACGGCTTTTCCAGTCAGCACCGACGAGTCCCGTTTCGACCAGGGGTGTCACGAAGGTTTCGAGGTTTTGCACCAAAATATCGGCCTCAAGACCCGCATTGATCGCACGGGTTTGCGCACCTGAGGGGCCGTAGGACTCGGTAAAGCGAAGATCTTGGCCGGTTTGGGTTTTCCACTCGCGCACAAAGGCCGGGATGATCTGCGAATAGACCGGACGGGCGAGGGCATAGCTGACAAAGGTCAACTCGACGGGACGTTCTTGCGCCTGACTGCGGGGCCAGTAGGCGGTGGCCGCCATACCGGCACCGGCAACTGCTAATGAACGTACCAGGGCTCGCCGTTTCATGGACTCTCCTTCGCGATCGCTGCTGTGTTCAGGGCAGCCCAAATAGACATGTATTGATTTCGCATCGAAATGCGACTAGATGCCATTACATCATCTCAAAGGCACACAAGTCAATCGGCTTAAGCGGGTTTATTTGGGAGGGTATTGCGGTAGGGCTTGAGTGGGGCAGACACGTTCAGCGCTGCGCTGCTGCCAGGGCTTGGTCAAAGAGGCCGTCGTCATCAAAAAAGGTTTGATTGAGACTGGGCCAGCCACCGAGTTCAGCAATGGTAGTGAGGGCATCCAGGGGTTGATACTGGGTGTTAAGGCTGAGCACCTGGGTATCGGTAGGACGATAGCCCGCTAGGGCGTAGATGTGCTGCGCCACAGGCGAATACAAAAAATTGAGGAACGCTTCAGCAACTTCACGCGTGCCCCGTCGATCCACAACCGCATCAATAACGGTGACTGGAAATTCCGCCACGATGTTTGTGTTGGGCACCATCACGGAATATTCGTCTGGATAGATCGAGTCGATGTTGATCAACTCGGCTTCAAAGGTGATGAGGGCATCGCCCACACCATTTTGGACAAATATATCCGAGGCTTCCCGCGCATTACCGGCCAAGGAAATGATGTTTTGGGTGTAGCTGCGAAGGTACGCTGCCGCCGCCGCTTCGCCTGCGGTCTGTTTGATGGCAAAGTAGGCCACCAAGATACCCATGCGGGCATTGCCAGAGTTGAGGGGATTGACAGCCACAATCTCAACGCCTAATTTGGCCAGATCAGGCCAATCTTGAATGGCTTTGGGGCTATCAGGGCGAGTAATAATCGCCATAACTGAGGTTTTGGGTGAGGCGTTGTGAGGGAGGCGACGCTGCCAGTCGGCGGCAACAAGCCCCTCCGCCACAAGCGGTGTGATAAAGGTTTCGAGCACTTGGATCATGATGTCGGCCTCAAGACCGGCACTGACCGCCCGTGTTTGGGCACCGGCAGCACCATAGGATTCGATAAACCGGACATCCTGGCCTGTTTGCGTTTTCCATGCGCGGACAAAGGCCGGAATGATCAGGGAATAGGCGGGTCGGGCGAGGGCATACCCCACAAGGGTCAGCGTGATCGGGTCAGTGGCTCTGGCTGGCTGCCAGTAGTGCGAGGCCACAAGACCGGTACTCGCACCGGCCAGGGTCTGGATCAGGGTTCGCCGCTTCATGGCTGGGTGGAATCCTGTAGGTATTGCGACCTTACTGTAATGTCTGCTCTGGAATATCTGCTTCGAAATATCTGCCCCAAAGCCGCCGGGTAAGTCTTGCTGCTAGTTAAAGATTTAGCCATGAGCATCATTGACTTATGTTCTTCAGTGTTCTTTAGAATCAGGAACCCTGCCTGCCTTTGTGTCTGGCATTTTGGTTTCTGAAGATGTGTGGCTGTTGCTCGTGTAGTTGTCATTCTGGGAGCTCTGCTAAGTACACTAAGGAGCAGCAGTATCGAGCCTGATGTATGCGGCGGCGGCAGATCCTTGTCAGTGGTACCGCAGCAGTGGCCACTACGCTTATCAAACCCAGTTGGGCCACAGAGCCACCGCTACGTTTGGGCTATGGCTCGCGGGTGCAATGGTTGCCTTGGGCAATTGCCGAAGCTGAGGGATTGTTTGCAAAGCATGGTGTGGCCGTCGAGTTGCGCCGCTATGACAGCCCTAGTGAAGCCAATCAGGATTTGCGCCTTGGGCGGTTAGATGTGAACTGTGCCAGCTTTGCCGATGCCATTATCGATCAATCGCGATCGTTGTATGGCTGTTCGGTAGTGCTCGTGCTGGCTAATTCACGCGGCGCAGATCGCCTCATTGTTGATCAGACTATTAATGTACCGATTGCTCTGCGGGGGCGACGGCTGGCGATTCAAGAGGGCAGCGTTAGTGACTACCTTTTGCAGAGTGTGATCGAGTCCTTTGGGATCAGTCGAATCGGTCTTAACATCATCAATATGGAAACGAGTGCGGCGGCAAATAGCTTCGCGATCGGTCTTTATGATGCTGTGTGTGTGTACTCTCCGTACGATCAGCGAGCGCTGCAACGCCCTGGCAGTCGCGTTTTGGTTGATTCCAGCAGTTTTCCGGGTGTGATTGTGGATGTGCTGGTGGCGAGTGATGCCATGATTAATCCCCGTGCTGACCAGCTCCAGCGCCTTGTTAATGTCTGGTTTGATGCCCTGAGCTTTTTGCGGAATAATCCTGCTCAAGCCGCTAGCCTGATGGCCCCTGCCAGTGGCTTTTCGGCAGCACAGGTGCAGGCGGTGCTGGATGGGACAGAATTTGTCAGTGTGCAGGGCAATCTTGATGCCTTTTTGCGGGGTGGCCAGATGAATAATTTGTCTTATGCGGCCGATCTGTTGGCAGAGTTTTTGCAGTTTCGCGGTCAATTGACCGTGATCCCACCTCTGCACCGCCTGTTAGAGTCACGCTTTGTGCAAGCGTATGCGCGCCTTGTCGGGCAAGCCTAAGCGATCGCGATCTGGTAAACTGAGGCCAGCGTTAACATTTAGTTACATACATGCAGATTCTGCTGGTTGGGGGTACAGGTACGCTGGGCAGACAGATTGCGCGGCAGCTTCTCGATCAAGGGCACACGCTATCGTGCCTGGTGCGGAATCCGGCGCGGTCGGCTTTTTTGAGCGAATGGGGTGCCCACCTCAAAATCGGCAATTTGTGTGATCCCGATTCCTTGACAGCAGCGGTTGCCGGTGCCGAGGCAGTTATTGACTGTGCAACGCTTCGCCCGACCGATGGCCTGAGCCTGAAGCAGGTCGATTGGGATGGCAAGGTTGCGCTCATTAACGCGGCGCGGGCGGCCAAGGTCAAGCAATTTGTCTTTTTCTCAGTTTTGGGGGCCGCCGATTTTCCGGATGTGCCGCTAATGAACTACAAACATCATATCGAGCTGTATTTGCAACAATCGCAGTTGCCCTACACCATTTTGCAGCCCTGCGGCTTTATGCAGGGTCTCATTGGTCAGTACGCCATCCCCATCCTCGAAGAGCAGGTGGTCTGGACAACCCAGCCACCGACACCTATTGCCTATATGGATACGATTGATGTGGCGCGGCTAACGGCCAAAACCCTGGGGCGCGAAAATGCGATTAATCAAACCCTGCCGCTGACAGGTACCTATGCCTGGTCGCCGCTGGAAGTCATTCGACTGTGTGAAAAGCTCTCCAATCGCAAGGCTAAAGTCAGTACGATGCCGGTGGGTTTGCTGCGGGGCGTCCGTAAAGTCACGCGCTTTTTTCAGTGGACACTCAATATTTCGGATCGTCTCGCCTTTGCCGAGGTGTTGGCGTCAGGTAAGCCCCTAGCGGCGGATATGACGCCGGTGTTTGAGTGTCTGGAGTTTGACCCCCAAAGTCTGACCAGCCTTGAAAGTTACCTGATGGACTACTTCGAGCGGATGCTGAAGAAAATTCGCGATCGCGACATCAAGAAGCCCAAGGTATCATCACCGTTCTAACAACCAACAAACCAACTCCCCAACGGGAGTTTTTTCAGGCCATTTTTCGTTAGACTCGGTTGTGACTATGACAACGTCTTAAGCCAATCTTGAACAGATTCTGCCTCAAGATCATCTTGCAACTCTTCGGCCTCAGCGACGGTGACCCGCTTCGGCTGTTCGGTTTTAAGGCGCTCTGCTTTGAGACGCTCTGTCTTGGCGCGCTGGCTGTCAGTTTTCTTGATCGACGCCATTTCACTGGCTTTGGCAACAGGGCGCTGAGCCCGCAAGCCAAAGGTGTCAAGGAAAAAATCAAGGGTTTCGGGTTTGAGCCAACCCCGGCGAACGGCTAACTGGCCCAGTGGTACGGCGGATGTTTTTTGCTCTTGGAGCAAGATATCAACTTGGGCTTCGCTCAGGAGGTTGGCACAGACACAGTATTCACCCAGGCGTAAGCGTGAGGGTGCCTGGCGCATGAGGGGCAGCATATCGGCAAAGTAATCTACAGTCTCTTGCTTCAGCCAACCCCGCAGAACCAAAATGTCTCCCAAGCGCAGATGGGGACTCATCTGTTGATCGATGAGGGCAATTTCGACCTGACTTGGCGATACCAAGCCTGCCAGTATCAACATTTGGCCAAGGCGCGTATCCATGGGCGACCTGCCAATCCGTCAGCGTAGGG
>CAZAGN010000031.1:0-2346 GCA_964484905.1 uncultured bacterium
CTCTTGAGATAACTCAAGATATCGGCCATTTCTTGGGGGTTGGGCTGGAACTGAGGCATAGGTAGGGTCTTGCCACTGGTAACCTGCTCAATCAACGACACATCAGAGCGCCGCGTACCGACCTTTTGCAGATTGGGACCAACCAGACCCACGCCCCCCGAGCCATGACAGCCCGCACAATTCAATTCAAATAATGACTCACCCCGTGTGGGGCTACCCGTCAAGGCAAGGACAGAGCGACTGTAGGTATCGGGTTGGTACATCACCAACAGCAAACCCAGGGCAACAATCAGGCAGGTCGCAGCCACGACTAGCTTGGGCCACCAAGTAGCCTGTGGTGTTTCGGTTGTGGCGGGTGGAGCAATCGTGTTTTGCACAACCTTAAACTACGTAGTATTCCTTTACAGTCTAGCGTAACCTTCCAACATACTTAGGTGAAGGATTCCTTAAACTCCTAATGACCCCAAGACTAGGCATGGTCGCCTACTGAGGTGTTTAGTACCTCTCGCCGCGAACATCGCTTTTGGGCAGATGGCCTTTGGCGTCAAGCTGAAAGCTTAAGTAATTACCTAATTTCCCACAATTGCAGCTTGTGTGTGCCGCTCAGCGAGCTGGCGTTGAGGCATGTTTCAGAAAGTATGCCTGCATGCAGCGGTGATAGCGTTACAGAGACGGTCGAATCCCCCGGCCGCCTGACTCGGCAAGCTATCTCCCCCAAACCTGTTGGCGAGCGCTGTCATCACGGCACCTTGCCTGGCACACCACAGAAAACATTCCTTAACAGCATTATTTACGTGTGTAACGGGTACCCTCTTGAGACAGCGCTAGGTCGGCAAAAATCGCTGTTGATCTAGCGGCTGCCTTGGAGGTTACCGATATCGCGAGGATTGGTGATGATTGCCCGTGCCCCTGGCGCAATCTTCTGGACATACTCCAATTGGACAACGGCAGGTGACTGGCGTAGGGCCTCGCCCTTAAGTTGGATCGCCGTCGAGTCGCCCTCGGCCTGGGTAATGGCGCGTTGTTTTTCAAGCTCAGCCTTTTCGACGAGAAAGCGCTCACGCTCTTTTTCTTGCTCGGCGATTTGCTTTTGCTCGATGGCGGTCTGGAATTGATCAGAGAAGCGCACATTGCGCAAAAAGACATCTTGGAGGGCGAGGTGGCTTTCACCAAATTTTTCGGTCAGTTGGTCTTCAATATTCTGCTGGACTTGCTCGCGCTCATCCGAAAAGATTGAGATTGCCCGGTGCAGGGCTAACTCATTACGCACGACGGTGCGCACCTCGGGCCGGACAACTTTGTCAAGGTAGTTGGGGCCAATTGTTTGGTGCAGTTGCGATACTTCGTCGGGGTTGACGCGGAAACGCACCGAGACATCGAGAACAATCTGTTGACCATCGGCACTCAGGACCCGCAGGGCGTCATCCCCTTGAACAACACCCTCGGTACGCTGGGAGGACATGGTGTAAGTTTGGGAGCGCACATCATAAAAGATGGGGTTTTCGACAACGGGTACCAGAATATGCAGCCCTTCTTGGCGTGGGGTCATATCGAGACCCTTGAGCGTGTTGAAGATGACGGCCCGAGTGCCGGCTGGCACAACGACCAAGCACTGTGAAACCAGCCCCCACAGCAGCAGCAACGCAACACCAATGATCGGTAGGATCGATAAGCCAGGCAAATTAAGCGCAGGGTTTGCTGATTTCATAGCGGGCACATGGCTGGACAGCACCTTGAGTGTACACCCTTGCTCTTGTGAGGCTGAGGCGTGAGACCAAAGGTGATGCTGGCAAAGCTAACAGCTCGCGATCGCGACGCTCCAGCCGATTTAAGGCAGCTTGAGGCGGCGGTGTCTGCCCCAAGATGGTGTCCGTCCCGAGATTATGTATCAATGAGAGAGAACTCGGACGTCGTTATGCTGCTACTCCCTCACCCGCTACACACACTGACTGCTGTGCAGCAGCGCCAAGCTCTACTTTATTTGCTGCAAAATTTGGCCTATCGCGAAGGCGACTTTACGCTCTCATCCGGCCAAAAAAGCAGCTACTACATTAACTGTAAGCCCGTAACCCTGCATCCCCAGGGGGCTTATTTGGTTGGGGCGTTAATTCAGGCGGCACTGCCGACAACCACCCACGCCGTCGCTGGCTTAACCCTGGGGGCCGATCCGATGGTTACAGCGGTGGCCATGGCCTCGGTGACAGCGACTCAGGGGGCTCAGAACCTGGCCGCACTGATTGTGCGCAAAGCGATTAAGGATCATGGCACCCAGGCAGCGATTGAGGGGCCACAGTTAGCGGCGGGGAGTCAGGTTTGGGTGCTTGAAGATGTGGTGACAACGGGTCA
>CAZAGN010000031.1:2446-9354 GCA_964484905.1 uncultured bacterium
AGTTAGCGGCGGGGAGTCAGGTTTGGGTGCTTGAAGATGTGGTGACAACGGGTCAATCGGCGTTGCAGGCGGTTGAGCAGGTACGGGCAGCGGGCTACAGCGTTGAGGGAGTGCTGACGTTGGTGGATCGGCAGCAGGGTGGGGCTGAGTATTTTTCGGCTTTGGATTTGCCCTTTAAATCTATTTTTTCGATTGCGGATCTCCGAACACCCGTTCAGTTGCCCCTATAAGCGCATTTTTGTGAGCACATTTTTGGGTGCATTCGGGAATATTGGGCGATCTGAAGGCTTTGAAGACAGTGGCGCGGTTACAGCAGGCTTAGGAGAATCAGGCGATGACGACACAACTTCTGTTTGTCTGTTTGGGAAATATTTGCCGCTCACCCACGGCGGAGGGGATCATGCGCCAGAAGGTAAAACTGGCTGAACGGACAGATATTATCTGTGATTCGGCGGGTACGAGCCGCTATCACATTGGCGCACCCCCTGATCAGCGGATGACCCAGGCAGCCGCCAGCTATGGCTATGGTTTGGCTGGGGCAGCCCGGCAGATTACGGTGGCCGATTTTGCCACGTTTGATTTGATTTTGGCAATGGATCGGGATAATTATCGGGATATCTGCCAACTGGCAGCGACTGCGAATCAGCCAATCGACCGAGTGAAGTTGATGTGCAGCTATTGCCGTCACCACGCCGATCCAGATGTGCCAGATCCGTACTTTGGTGGCGAGGCAGGCTTTCGCTATGTGGTGGAGCTGCTTGAGGATGCCTGTGAGGGTTTGTTGGAAACGTTGTGACTCGGAATACTATGACTCAAGATGAATCTTTCGGTGCGATGGCTGAGGTCGCGATCGCGATTAATGGTGAAACCCGCCAAGTACCGGCCCAGCTCAGTGTGTGGGCCTTGTTTGAGTATTTGGGCTATGAACCGCGTCTGATCGCCGTGGAATATAATGGAGAGATTCTGCCTCGCCAAGCCTGGCCCGAGACTCTGGTAACCGCCGGTGATGTTTTGGAGCTGGTGACGATGGTGGGTGGCGGCTAGCTATAGGACACACGATGCCTCGACATATCGCGATCGACGACAACGAAATTGCCCAACGGATGGAAGCGCTAGTCAATGCTTCCAATAACCGTTACCGTGTGACCGTACAGGTGGCCATGCGCGCCAAGCGGCGGCGGTTTGAAGCCCTTGATGATGACGAGGGCACAATCAAGCCTGTGGTTCAAGCTGTGGTTGAAATGTCGGATGAGCTGACAGAGCCAGAGATTTTGCCCGACACCACGGTGTAGAGGTACAGCCTTGGCCAGCATGGCGTGGCAACCATTCAGGTCATGCCAAGACACGATCAAGACATAAGCTGATATCTCTGAACGACGTCGAGTGTCTTGGCGTTAATGATGATGTGTCGCCCACTCAAGCCTTAGCTTAGGTAAGCAGTGCTTGAGCACCTGGCATAGTAAGCACCAAAGTAAACCTTAGACTCCTGTGTGATGGCCCATGATTACCCGTGAAGACGTGCAGCACGTTGCCCATCTGGCGCGTTTAGCCCTCACCCCCGCTGAGGAGGAGCGCTTTACCGAGCAGCTGGGGCAGATTCTGGGCTACATCGAGCAGTTGCAAGCAATTGATACTACCGATGTGCCACCCACCTACCACGCGGTAGATATGGAATTGTATTTACGCAGTGATCAGGCTGTGATGGAAGTGGCCCAAGAAGAGATTCTCGCCAATGCGCCTGATCGGGTTGAGAATTTCTTCAAGGTGCCGAAACTTTTGTAAGTGCCCCAGGATGCAGTTGTTGAGTGCTTTTGTTCTCGTTACTGGCTGACACCTAGCGAAAATCGCTGAGCGTGAAACCTAGCTCGGTGAGCAAATGCCGCAGTGCGGGCAGGCTCAGGCCAATAACGTTGCTGTAGCAGCCCTCCAGCCGACTCACATAGGGGCTACCGAGGCCATTCAGCGAAAAGCTGCCAGAACAGCAAATAGGCTCGCCGGTCGCGACATACTGGCGAATTTCGCTGCTAGTCATGCTGTCGAGATAAACCCGCGTTACTTCCACATGGCTGACTTGGCGCTGCTGCTGCGTATCCAGCACCACATGGCCGGTGTAGAGATCGCCGTAGCGTCCTTGCATGCGTTGCAGGCGCTCCATTGCTTCGGCGGCATCGCGGGGTTTACCAAAAATATCGCCCTCAAAAACAAATACCGAATCACAGCCAATCACTAAGACTGGTTCACTGTGGCGACGGGCAATGGTTTCGGCTTTCGCGATCGCGAGCACTTCGACCAGCTTGGGCGGGTCGGCCAGGGTAATGCTGTCTTCGTCAAAATCACTGGGCTCAACTTGAAACTGGAAGCCAGCCGCTGTGAGCAAGGCACGGCGGGCGGGGGATTGGGAGGCCAGGATCAGCGTTGGTTTCGGTGCCATAATCTCTCAAGGATTCGTCAGGGTTGGCTGAGTGGGCGCGCTGCATTAGCGCATGTATTACTGTTGTACTTCCCAGACCCGCAGTGGCTTCAACAGGGCCTCGGGTGTTACTTCTGCCAACCCCTGAAAGCTATCAGCCCCATCCCAAATCGTATAGCGATGGTCTTCGACCGGCCTGCGGCCATCGCGAGGTAAGTTCGAAGCAGCCAGACTTTGACCACACTGCCACCGCCAAACCTGCTCGCTGGCAAGGACAAACCGGGGCCACGTTTTGAAGGGGGTGCCGGGGGGCTGAAGATGGGTTTCCGGTGCCTCGCAGAAATCATCAAGTGTTACCGCCTGGTTAATCTCAAAAGGGCCACTCATTAAGCGCCGCAGGCGGGAAAGCAAGGCACCACAGCCCAGCACCTGCCCCAGATCCCGCGCTAGAGCGCGAATGTAGGTGCCCTCGCCACACATAACCTCAAGATCGGCTTCGGGAAATTCACCGTCGCGAAAATCGAGGAGTTGCAAGCCATGCACCGTCACCGTACGTGTGGGCGGAACGAGGTCTAGCCCTTGACGCGCCAGATCATAAAAGCGCTTTCCCTGGTGGCGAATCGCACTGTAGCGTGGCGGTACCTGCTGAATCTCGCCCGTAAACTGGGGCAGAACCGCCTGCAACGCTGCCGCACTAATAGGAGTTGGCAGGGTTGTGAGCGTAATGGCTCCCTCGGCATCATCAGTGGTGCTGGTTTGGCCGAAGCGAACGGTCGCCCTGTAGGCTTTGCCACTGCTGATAAAGCTCAACAGTCGGGTGGCCCGCCCGATCGCGATCGGCAGGACGCCAGTGGCCATCGGATCGAGGGTACCGCCATGGCCAACCTGACGTAGCTTCACGGCTCGCCGCACCCGCGCCACACAATCATGGGAGGTCAATCCCGCCGGTTTATCGAGGCAGACAAAGCCTGCGAGCTTCGCATCCATGCCTAGTACGCCAGCCCCACCTCAGCACCCGCAGTCACACAGCCATTTTCCGGATCGAGGGTCACAATCGCGCCGTTGCGAATCAGGCGGGTGGCATTTTCGACGCCGACCATCACGGGCAAGCCCAAGCGACTGCCAATGACGGCGGCATGGCTGGTTTGGCCACTTTCTTCGGTAATGACGCCTGCTGCCATTTTCATGGCCTCAACAAAACTGGCATCAGTTGAGTGGGTGACGAGAATCTCACCGGCAACGAAGGTATTCGCCTCCGCCGCCGAGCGAATAATGCGTGCGGGCGCACTGATCTGGCCTTTGCCAATGCCAACGCCCCGGGCCACCACCGACTTCACAACCTCGACCTTAACCAAATCGGTCGAGCCCGAAATCCCCTGGAGCGTCCCTGCTGTCATCACGACCAAATCGCCATCCTGGAGGTAGTTCAGCTCACGGGCAGCATTAAGGGCCGATTGGAAGGTTTGGCGTGTGGAGGGTAAATCGAGCACCAAGAGTGGCTGGACACCCCACACCAACTGGAGACGGCGAGCAATATCGACATGGGGCGTCACGGCCAAAATAGGAGTGTGTGGGCGACATTTCGAGACATTACGGGCGGTTGCCCCCGATTTGGTCAAGGTCATAATCGCTGCTGCTTCTAGCTCAACAGAGATATTCGCGACCGCCCGACTAATCGCATCGGGAATCGCCACATGACGACCCTGAACTTGATGATTGGGCTCATTGAGACGGCGGTAAATCCGCTCCATGACGGGGTTGGTCGGTCGGGCACTGGCGGGGAGTTGCGGAATCGCCATGCTCTGATACTCATGCTCAATGCGCTTGGCGATTTTGGCCATCGTCGAGACGGCCTCGACGGGAAACTGACCCACAGCCGTTTCATTCGAGAGCATCACGGCATCGGTGCCATCCAAAATCGCGTTGGCGACATCGGAGACTTCGGCACGGGTGGCGCGGGGGTTGCTCACCATGCTGTCGAGCATTTGGGTGGCCGTAATCACCGGAATACCGAGGCGGTTAGCGGTACTGATGAGGCGCTTTTGGAGAATCGGCACCTCCTCAGAAGGTACCTCGACCCCCAGATCGCCTCGCGCTACCATCACCCCATCACTGACGGCCAAAATTGCATCGAGGTGCTCGATTGCTTCATGCTTCTCAAATTTGACGATGATCGGTACCCGTCGCCCCCGTTGCGACATCAGTTCTCGCAATTCCAGCACGTCACCGGGCTCGCGCACAAAGCTGAGGGCAACCCAGTCAACCCCCTGGTTGAGGCCAAAGTAGAGATCTTCTTTGTCCTTGTCGGTAACAGCTCGTACAGATAGGCACACGCCTGGAAAGTTAACGCCTTTGCTATTGGAAAGCTTCCCGCCGACGATTGTGCGGCAGTACAGTTCACCGAGCTCTTTATCGACGGCTTCGACCCGCATTTCAACGCGGCCATCATCAATCAAAATCGTTGAGCCTTCGGGGACTTCGTCAGCCAGCTTGTCGTAGGTAACGCAACTGCGCTGGTTATTACCGGCCACATGGGTCGCCGCCAGAATATAGGGATCACCGGCTTGGAGGGTAATGGGCCCTTCGGCGAACTTACCCAGACGAATTTTCGGGCCTTGCAAGTCTTGGAGAATACCGACTTGAATGCCTAGCTCGTAGGCGGTTTGCCGAATCAGACGAATAGCGGTGCGGTGATCTTCGTGGGTGCCGTGGGAGAAATTAAGCCGTAGGGTATGGGCACCCTGAAGAATAATCTCCCGCAAGACATGGGGTTGGAGGGTGGCTGGCCCGACAGTTGCCACAATCTTGGTGCGGCGAAACGTGTTGTGCCACTGCATATCCACTCTCGAATGCTAAACCGATCAAATCATAATTCGGGCGGTACCCCACGATTTGGGGAATCGGAGATCCTACTCGCGCCGACTGAGGCGTCGCGATCGCAAGCCCAAAAAGGGCTGATTAACGCGTGGTGGCGCCATGGGAACCGTCAATTTTTGGCCAATTTGGGGCTCAACCCCCGCCAGCAGTCGCTCGATATTACTGCGGTGCCGAATCACCACATAGGCTCCCCCCACGACACCAAAAGCAATGTAGGCCAACGACTGCTGCCCCAGATACATCCAGAGCGGCGTCAGCATTGCCCCCATCACCGAGCTGAGGGAAACAATGCGCGTAAGCGCCAGCACGGCAAGCCAAGTGCCCAAGGTCGCGATCGCGACCGGCCAGTGCATCGCCAGCAAAATACCCAAACTAATGGCGGCCGACTTACCACCCTTCCAGCCAATCCAAATCGACTTGCTATGCCCCAGCACAGCCAGACAAGCCGCCCCAACCACTGTCCAGTCATTACCCGGTAGCAGCCGCTGCGTTAGCCAAATCGCCGCCATCCCCTTTAGCAAATCAAGCATCAGCACCGTAGCCGCTGGGCCTTTGCCGAGGGTGCGTAGAATATTGGTCGCCCCTGTCGAGCCCGAACCATACTGGCGAATATCAATCCCGCCGATCGCGAGCGCCAGCCAGTAACCCGAAGGCAGCGAACCCAACAGGTAGCCGAGCATAGCCCCCAGTGTAATCTCGACGGCAATACCCACAGCGGCACCTCCAAGCTGGCAGCATTATCGCCTGTTTTGTTGCCTAACCGTAGCTATGGCTACATCAAATTATTGAGCAGCGTACCCGCACAATCACCGCCTTGATACGACTTAGCCGCCGTACGCATCTATCTACACAGCACAACACATTTATACACAGCCCTTAGCCAAGCCAGTCAAAATCAAGACTGTCATCGAGCTCGGCATCATCCAGCACATCCGACTCATTTGCTGCCCGAACCTTGGCGTGAAGCTGTGCTTGCCACAGTTGGCTATCCACCTTGAGGTGCTGGCCATCATCATGGTGTGGGCGGCTCGACTGATCGCGAGGCTCGTTATGGCTGCCCAAGGCAAACGCCTGCAAAAAAAGTCGATGGTTTCTTGTTTGAGGTAGCCCTTACGCACAGCCAATTGCCCCAAAGGAATCGTTGTTTCGTGCTGCTCGGCGAGTAACTCGTTGATGTGCGCTTCACTTAAAAGGCCTGCACAGACAAAATACTCACCCAGACGGAGGCGGGATTCTGCCTTGATCATGATGGGCAGCATCTCCATAAAATAATCGACGGTTTCCTGGTCAACCCAGCCGCGCAGCGCCAAAATCTCCCCCAGACGCAGATCGGGCTGCATCTGTTGATCAATTAGGGCTACCTCAATTTTTCCGGGTGTGACAACGCCCGCCAGTAGCAAGATTTGGCCGATGCGGGAGTCCATCGCAGAGCACCCTGGTGATTGTCACGATTCTAGCGAGGATGAATAACCTAAAACGTCAAGTAGGCGCCAAAATTACACATTCAGATCAACCGAAACATACCGGCTGCATTTGCCTGCTGCTAGGCTTTGCTTGCTGCTAAGCTTTGCCTGCTGTCATCGGAATTGCTCTGGCTTACAACCCACTCAGGGCCTGGAGT
>CAZAGN010000031.1:9454-31623 GCA_964484905.1 uncultured bacterium
TTTGCCTGCTGTCATCGGAATTGCTCTGGCTTACAACCCACTCAGGGCCTGGAGTGCTGCCCAGGTGCGTGCCGTACACAGCGTGGGAGTGAGGCTCGCGATTTTAAGCCACTGAATGCCCCTTGGCCCCACCTCCTCCCTATCCTGGGGCGCAAACACCGTCGGACGCTCAGCCAGTTCACAGCGATAAATCACACTCAAGGTATGCAGTGCCAGCTCTGGATAAAACGCTTCGTGCAGCGTTACCAGCTCACCAACACCAAATTCTCGCAAACCCGTTTCTTCCGTAATCTCACGTTGCAAGCCAGCCAGCAGAGATTCAGCCGGCTCAATGCCGCCACCGGGTAAATCCCAGCGATCCGGCTCGGGCGGGGTTGCTTGGTCAAGCACCAATACCTCTCCTGCCGCCGAGATAAACAACCCCACGACACTCACACGCAGCCGCATAGATTAACTATTCCTCGCGATCATCAATATGCCTGCTTTAATCACCATCAATAGGCGATCAATGGCGTAGGTAGCTGCTACAAAAAAGAGTGGGCTCATCACCCACTCCCAACCTTTAGTCAATGGGCCAATCCTTAGACACCTGCACCGACGCCTACATAAGAGCCATAAAAGAACAGACCGAGTACAACCAGTACACCCGAGCCAGCAATCACTGCCACAATCCACAGGGGAATCCGTGTTTGACCTGCCATAACCCTAGCCTCGCATTAGATACAATTTGATACACACAACTAAAGCTGCTCAAGGCTGCTTGGATGCCCTTGGGCCTCGCCTTGCTGCAACCTTGCCGCTACCTGCTTCAAGGTGTCTGCGCGGGGCAGATCTCTTGGGCTCAGGTAGTCAGGCAATCACTAGTTCAATAAGAAGCTGGAAAACAGGAGTGCCGTGGTAAATACCAGCAGCAAGCCCAGGTACAGCGAAGTTCGATTCAGCTCAACTGGCTGTGCATTGGGATTCTTTTCAGGTTGTTCAGGCATGAGTTTTACCGTTGAATAAACTGCATTGCGGCAATGGCACCCAGGAAGAAAACCGTGGGAATGCCCAAAGTGTGGACTGCTAGCCAGCGCACCGTAAAGACGGGGTAATAAACGGGCTCATCAAAATCTTGTGCCATGACGACGTTCCTAGTACAGCGTAAAAAATAATCTGAAAAATACACTTGGGGTGTGAGCCTAAGCGACTCAACCAGCCAAAGCTGACCAAGCCCACCTCCAAGCCTAACTACTTGCGCAATTGCTCAAGTTGGTCGGCCGTGTTGTAGCGCTCTTGAAGAATTGGCAAGTCAGTCCGTGTTGAGGTGAAATACTCATCGGGACGCGGCGTACCAAACACATCGTAGGCCAGACCTGTGCTGACAAACAGCCAGCCCGCCAAAAACAGTGCCGGAATTGTGAGGGTGTGAATCACCCAATACCGAATACTCGTAACAATATCCGAAAAGGGACGTTCACCCGTGCTACCACCAGCCATGCTTAAAACCTCATTTATGACAACAGACTTTCTTTATCTATCTCTATCATACGGATCCCTTCTGTCCGACCACAACATCTCCCCACGATTTCCTGTTACGATCAAGTCCTGGGATGTACGTTGACCCCCCTCAACGTCCGTCCCTGCCCGCGGGTGTGGTATATGGGTTGTGCCCTAGCCTTCCAAGCTAGAGAACCGGGTTCGAATCCCGGCACCCGCTTCACTTTTTTCACTTTAGGTCGCTACCACGTGGTTGACTCGTTGATTGCTGACTGGTTGGTTGACTTGCCCGTGCTCTCAGTATTGCTGAGGCACACGGCCTGTAAGCCTTGCGCGAGCTGCTCTAGAGAAATGCCTCGGCTAGTCAAGGGTCATAGTCTAGAGACCCACCTAGACCCAGTTAAACAAAGCAGGCAAGAAGTTGTTGGGGCGGAACCACATGCGCTGATAGAACTGCGCCGTGGTTAGAGGCCAGCCAAACCAAAGGGGCAAAAAGAAGAAAAAGCAGGCAACGATCGCGACCACACTCAGCTCGGCGATCCAGCGTTGATAGCCCGGTTGCTGCCACAACCACCAAATAATGTAGGCCAGTCCCATAATCGCAAAGGTATAGGCGCTCATGTAGTGATACAGAAAGACACAGCGCTGCACCATCGCCCAAGGCAGCCAGTTCGCGCCAAAGCCAATGAGGCAGTAGGCTGCTAGCGGACTGAAACGAAAAACCAACCCCACCGCTGTGCCAAGCATCGCCAGGGTACTCAGCCACCAAAGAACCGGATTGCCGAGCACATTGACTGAGGTCCAGATATCGCCATCGGCGACAAAGTAGTAGCTAATCGGTCGCGCCAGCAGTGGCCAAGAATACCAGGGTGAGCAGTAGGGATGCACCGGTGCTTCGGTACCCACACCCACGTTGGCGTTGCTGTGATTACTCGCGATCGACTGATGAATGCCCGAGAGGGCAGGCCCAAAGCCTTCGAGATTCAGCCCCGGCTGACTGAGGCTCAGGTGTGGCACCCACTGAACGACATACAGCAGCGCCGGAATACCCATAAAACAGAGCAGATAGTGCCACCAACGCACCTGCGGAATCGCCGCCAAAAAGCCTGTCTGGCCCGCCGGATGCTTGAGGAACTTTAAAGCCCAGGCCAACACGCCCAAACCCGCAAACCCCAGGGCAAACCCCAGTCCGTTCCACTTAACTGCCGCACTTGCCCCCAACATCAAACCCGAAGCGGCAAAGTGCAGGGTTCGCTGCCAGCCCCGCCGCTCGAGCCCGGCGAGGAGAAACACCTGAGCCACCAGACCAAAGACAACAAGATAGACATTGATCAGACCAAAGCGCGACTCAACTAAAAAGTGACCGTCCAGCAGCGCCAAGGCCCCGCCCAAGAACGCCAGAGACAGCTTGCCACTGAGGCGATAAAGCACCCCGGCCATCAGCACCGGAATCAGCGAGCCTGTTAGCGCTGTGATGATGCGATAGCCAAAGGGATTGCTACCCCAGATCTGGATGCCCAGCATGACAAAGTATTTGCCCAGGGGCGGATGGACATCGTAGGACGTAGTGCCCTGAAGATAGCTCTCGGCAAATTTTGGAAAGTAGACTTCATCAAAGACAGGCGGTTCGATGACATCAAGCTGCCAAAGCCGCATCGCCAAACTAATCAGCCAGAGTAGGGCAACACCGATCCAGGGCATGATTCGACAGCCATCAAAACACTGCTATCGTCTCATATCCGATCCTGTTCAATTTGCATCTGCACCTGCGCGACACCCTGCTCTAAAACACCGAGCTCGCGGGCGGCACCTTCGGAGAGGTCGAGGGCGCGATTGCCAATGTAGGGCCCCCGGTCATTAATGCGTACCACAATCGACTCGCCCGTTTGGGGGTTCGTGACCCGTACCCGGGTACCGAGGGGCAGATAACGATGGGCAGCGGTCAGTTGATGGCGGTTGAAGATTTCACCCGAAGCGGTGGGGCGACCCTCAAAGTAAGGACCGTACCAGGAGGCCCAGACCGTTTGGCTGGTGGGTGCGGCAACAAAGGTCGGCTCAAATTCGGCGAGGAACGCTTGAATTTCGCTTGCGGGTAGGGGGTCACCACCGAGAGCCAGACGCAGGTTATTGGTCCAACTGACAGCGAGTTCGGGCATGCTGCGGTCGTACTCGGAGGCTGTCAGATGATCGATCGTGAAGAGTACAGCATTGTCAGCGGTAGCAACCGGCAGCTCGTTAATCTGGCTGAGGTTAATGTCTTCGGGTTCGGGCTGGGCGGCTGTAATACGGTTGGCGATCGCGATTGCCCGTTCAACCTGTGCGGGCGGCAGTGACACCACAGGCGTGTTGTTAACCCGCACATGCACCCGCTCAATACCATTAATTGAAACCGGTACTGCGTGCGCTGTGGTCGCAGAGCTTAGGTCCAGATCTGGGGTGGGGGGTACCGCCACGACCACCGGGGAGGCTTCAGTATCCGTAGCTACAACCGGTTGCGACTCGCGGGTGCTAAGCTGCCAAAAACTAAAGGCTGCAAATGCGCCCATGCCTAGCAAACGCCAATATACCCTGAGCTTATGTTGTATTTTGATTGATGGAATCACGTACTTTTATCACGAACACACAAGCGCCTATCGTGCCTCACTCTGGTAGGGAGTAAATCTACCTACGGATAGAGGGCAAACCCGTGATCAGTGGTTCCACCTGTCGCCACAAGTCTTGATCCCCCGTTGCGGCTTCGCGCAGGTTGAGGCTTTTTTTGAAATTCAACGATCTGGCACCGCCTAGCGAATAGTCCAGCCAGTTTGTTACCAGCAGAACTCAGTAACATTTGTTACGTATTGATGGTTAAGAGTCAGGTATTTTCAGACCTTGCTCAGTACCTTTAGCGCTTTACATTTAGAGCTTTTTTGACCCAATTACCGATTGCCTTGGCAATTTCTGGCGGTTCAGCCTGCTCGGGAATGGTCGCCATCATGGTGTGCAGATCATCGAGCAAATTATGTTCGGCATCGCTCACTTGGCGATCAGCATAGAGAAGGTTACCAATCGCACCCACCAGGGTCTGGCGTTCACTTGCCGTCGAGTCGGCTAAAAACTCCGCAATCCAGCGTTCGGTCAGGGTCACTGATACCGGATTTTTGAGCAAATTCAGAAGCACCGGGTCGCGGGCTAGACCATGCCGGCCCAGCATCGCTTCGAGCATCGCCACCTCTTGGGGCTGCAAGACGCCATCAACCCAAGCGGCACCAATGACAATCTTGAGCATCAACGGTTCGTTCATAACGATTCTTGCCGACTCCTAGGCGCTTGCTCTTGATTGTACGGGAAGGGTCATCTGGTACGACTACGACAGTCGTCAACGCGGATCGACCATCAAAGCAGATCGACGATTGACCGACCTGGGTTCGTGTCGCGAATGATTCTGGTGTCGGGCCACGAGCGACTGAGCGGGGGTGCAGTACCCTGGATATACTGCATCATTTGACTGCCATGACCCACACCGCACCGGCTGTTGTATCGGCTCAGCTTGGCGACACCCGCCAAATGATCGTTATCTTGGATTTTGGCTCACAATATTCTGAACTGATCGCCCGCCGTATTCGTGAGACCAAGGTCTATTCTGAGGTGATGCCCTATCGCACCTCGGCAGCGCAGCTGGCAGAATTACAACCCAAGGGCATTGTTCTTTCGGGTGGCCCCAACTCTGTCTATGATCCCCAACCGCCCCTCTGTGATCCGGGCATCTGGGATTTGGGCATTCCGGTGCTAGGGGTCTGTTACGGTATGCAGCTGATGGTGCAGCAGTTGGGTGGCAAGGTCGAGCCCGCTAGCAAGCCTGAGTATGGCCGGGCGCCGCTTAATATTGTCGATCCGACAGATCTTCTGACCAATGTCGATGATCAGAGCATTATGTGGATGAGCCACGGCGATGAGGTCACACGCTTGCCGACGGGCTTTGAGATTCTCGCAACCACCGCCAATACCAACCATGCCGCAGTGGCTGACCATGAGCGCCAACTGTACGGTGTGCAGTTTCATCCCGAGGTTGTCCATTCGGCCTTTGGTCAAGCGCTTATTTGCAATTTTGTTTATCACATCTGCGGCTGTGAGCCGACTTGGACGGTGACGACTTTTATCGACGAAGCGATCCGTGAGGTACGGGCTCAGGTTGGTGATAAGCGTGTGTTGCTGGCGCTGTCTGGCGGGGTTGATAGCTCGACGCTGGCGTTTTTGCTGCATCGGGCCATCGGCGACAAATTGACCTGTATGTTTATCGACCAGGGCTTTATGCGCAAAGGCGAGCCCGAACGTCTGTTGCAACTCTTCCAAGATCAATTTCACATTACTGTGCATTACGCGATGGCCCGCGAGCGCTTCCTCAACCGCTTGGAGGGGATCACCGACCCCGAAGAGAAGCGCAAGCGCATTGGCGCTGAGTTTATTCATGTGTTTGAAGCAGAATCAAAGCGCCTCGGCCCCTTTGACTATCTAGCCCAGGGGACGCTTTACCCTGACGTAATTGAATCGGCGAATACTAATATCGATCCGAAAACAGGCGAGCGGGTCGCTGTAAAAATCAAGAGCCATCACAATGTTGGCGGTTTACCAGACGATCTGCGGTTCAAACTCGTCGAGCCTCTGCGCAAGCTGTTTAAGGATGAAGTGCGGCTGGTGGGTAAGACACTAGGTTTACCCGATGAGATTGTGCGGCGGCATCCCTTTCCTGGCCCTGGCCTCGCGATTCGGATTATTGGTGAGGTGACGAAGGAGCGGCTCAATATTCTCCGCGATGCCGATTTGATTGTGCGGGAAGAGATTTTCAACGCAGGGCTGTATCACGAGGTTTGGCAAGCCTTTGCTGTGTTGTTGCCGGATGTCCGTTCAGTCGGTGTGATGGGTGATAAGCGTACCTACTCAAGTCCGGTGGTGGTGCGCGTTGTCAGCAGTGAAGATGGCATGACCGCCGATTGGAGCAAGCCGCCCTACGAAGTTCTGGAAACAATTTCTAATCGGATTGTCAACGAAGTTAAAGGTGTCAACCGAGTTGTCTACGACATCACCTCAAAGCCGCCCGGGACGATCGAGTGGGAATAAGCTGGACTAATCAGACGCATACGCGCCTTGTGAGGCCATGCAGGTGGCGATAACGCTGACGGCACAGACGCTGCTGGAGTTCAGTCGCTGTCGGCGTCTGCCCTACCTTAATGCCCAGGGCAAGCCACCGGGGCCGCCGCCCCCTTTGCGTTTGCAGCTCAATGCCGAGCGGATTGCCCTTGTCGAAGCGATTGCGCAGCAGTACCCCGGTGAGTGGATAGAAGCAGAGTCACCAGAGATCGCGATCGCGAAAACCCGCGCCCTGATGGCGGCTGAGGTGGACTTGATTTATAACGGCTGCCTATCGGTAACCTTCGGCGAGATTACCCTCATCAGTCAGCCACCGCTGTTGATGGCGCAGCCGACGGGCGGTTACCTGCCGGTTGAGATTCGCATTGGCCAACGCCTGAAGCCGGAGTACAGCCTGGCGGTAGGTGCGGCTGGACTGGCCCTGCAACAGACCCGGGGCTTTGTCATTCTTCGCGATCGACGCTGGCAGCGGGTGCAGCTACGGCTTGCCCAGGTTAAGGCCCTCTGTCAGGAGTTAGTGGCTGTCCTCCAAGCCCCTGAGCTGCCTGATGTGGCAATGAAAAAGGATCGCTGTCAGCTCTGTGCCTGGCAGCCCCACTGTCGGCAGTTACTGGCTGAACATCAGCCACTCCTACTCTTACCCGGACTCTCAGCCAAGCATTTGCCCCTCCTCGAAGAGGCCGGCATCCATACCCTAGCGGAACTAGCGGCAACGCAACGTTTGCCCGAAAGTCTCAATCCGCGCCTAGTTGCCCAAGCCCAAGCAACCCTCAGTAACCAGGCCATAGTCACGCAGTCCTTTAGTCTACCCACCGCTCCGGTCGAGCTGTACTTCGATATTGAAGCAGCCCCTGATTGTGTTTATTTATTTGGGGTTGTCGTTGTTGAAGGCGATCAGCGGCGTTATGTAGCCTGCCTGGCCGAGACCCCTGAGGCTGAAGGGGAAGCGTGGCAAGCATTTTTGACCCTTATCGAGCGCTATCCCGAGGCACCGATTTATCACTTTCATCTCTTTGAGGTGCAAACCTGCCGCAAGCTGGCCCAGCGCTACCAAACACCCCGCGCCGTTCTCAAGCAGCTTGAAACACGCATGGTTGACCTGCATGCCCTTGTCACGCAGCACCTGACGTTGCCCACAGAGGGATACTCACTCAAGGCGATCGCGAAATGGCTCAGGTTTCAGTGGCGTCATGCCGAGGCCAGTGGCGCTCAGTCCTTGGTCTGGTATGCCCAGTGGCAAAGCAGTCGCGCTGGCCTGGGGCCGGTCGAAGACCATCGCATCCTCAGCACCATCCTCGACTACAACGAAGATGACTGCCGCGCGACCCATCACCTTAAAGCTTGGTTGGCGCAGCTCCAGACCGAGTAGTATTACCTGATTGTGGACTGTAGCAGCACTGGCATTGCAATTCAGCCTTACTGCAACAACAACGCCTCGCTGAGCACAACTGACACAATCGAGTTAGGTTGTAACGCCACCACCTGATCAACATTGGTCAGACCCGCAGCCGCTCCACCCAAGCCACCCACCGCCAGCATCGGCAAAAAGCCCAAGCCACCCGTTAACACACCAAAAGCAATCCCACCGGCGGCCCCAACACCCGCGCCGCGCAGCGCCAGCGTGCCCGCATCGGCATCAGGGTCAAAACCAATCGGCAGCGGGGCCGACTCACCCTGTACCGGATACGTCGCCGTACCCACGGTAATTCGCTCGGCGACAAAGCGGGTGCCGACAACCTTGCGCCGCGTTCGCTCAAACTCGTCATTGCCCAGGGTATGCACTTGCTCCTCAATAATGGGATCAAACGTACCCCAGAGGACACTACCCGCAGGGATCAGGATCTGTCCCTGACTATCCAAAATCGGCTGTGCGACTGCCAAGTTGGCTTGAATAGCCTGAAAAGGTGGGAATGTCATCGGTCGATAAACCGTCAGCGGAATCGTACTCCCGGCGGCTAGCTGGCCCCGTACCGTTGGCAAAGCTGCCATCGGGGCAGCGGCAGGATTGCGTTGATAGGTGTAAATCTCACCGGTATTTTGCTGAGGCTGAGCCAGAGGCGCTTGAGTCGGCGATGCTTGCAGCGGCGGTGCGGGTTGAGCCGTTACAGGCAAGCTAGGAATCTGCGGTAGCGGCGGCAAAGCATCATTACTGTCTAGGGTCGGTGCGTTTGGATTGAGTGGTGGTAGCGGTACAGACGTTTCGGCGATTGGAATACTGGGGAGAGTGGGGGCCGCAGTTTCAGCAACTGGCAAGCTTTGCGGTAGCGATTCCGTTGGTGGCGATGATTCGGATACCGTCGGGAACGTGTTAGGAGCAGCAGGCGTCAACACCGGCGCACTGCTGGGGCTGACAAATTCAATGGTCTGCTGAGCAGCCGCAGGCAAGGCAATACTGACAAGGCTGATCACGGCAGCAGTGAAGCGACGCATTCGACAACCCTCAACACAACATGGGCAATACAGCATGAACACTAGGGGTAGTGTTCTGGCGGTAGTCTAGCACGCTACTTTTTGCCACAACACCACATCTGAGAGATTTAATGGCAAATGTGTGATTTTTGCGCTAGCGATATTTGCTTGCTGTGCCGGTTCAGCTTGGGTGCTTCTGTCGTCGCACAGCGACCTAGTTGTGAGTGTATAGCTGTTTGCATTAAGGACAAGGCAGTCTGAATCTTCCGTACCTCTAAGAAACTTAGAACATGGAGTGGTTCCCATCTCCCTGGAAATGTCTCACGCTTATTCGGAATGACTATGGTGCTGCGGTCACTTTGTCAGGTGGTTACGGCGCTACGACTGAATCAGGGCCAATAAACTAGTGACGCTCTCACAACATCACTTTTGCAAGCACCATTGCTTTCATGAAATGGCATTAACTTTTGTAAATTCAGCAAGCAGCTCTGGGAAGCACACGAGTTGAACTGTTAAGCGGGCGATGGGATTCGAACCCACGACGTTCAGCTTGGGAAGCTGACATTCTACCACTGAATTACACCCGCATGGCAGATGCTCATAATAGCACCTACACAAATACTCGTGCAGACTTTGCCTTCTAATGCCCTGAGAACCCAGTGCTAAGGCACAACCAAAACAGGACAAGGTGAGAGGGCAATGACGCGACGGCTGACACTATCCGCATCGTGGTCATCCGTGAGCCCCCGAGAGCCCACGACAATCAAATCAGCACTGCATTCATCAGCAACGTCACAAATCACAAACGGTACGTTGCCCGATTTCACTAGCGACTGGAGGTTAGTGACACCCTGTTGCTGCAAGAAATCTTGCGCTTGCGCCAAAAATGCTTCGTAAGGGGCGGTCTCGGTTGAGGCAACCGACAAAAGCAGGATCTTGGCTTGGTGATGCTGGGCGAGGTCAACTAACAAAGCGAGAACCCGCTGGGAGTCTTGAGCGGGATCAACCGCACAAACAATCTGCTTAAACATCGCGACCCAGGGAATACTGGCCTAATCTTCGCGCCATTCTGCGTGAGCGACCAAATCAACAATGGCATCTTGCAAAGTGTAGTCCTGAAGCAGCAGCTCGTTTTGGATCGGCAGCCACTCACGCTCAGGAAAATAAGCCTGTAAATGCTCGATGGGCTCAGAACACCGCAGTGTCCCGGCAGCAAGCAGGTGGCGCACTTCGCTTTGTACGGCATCGAGACTGTAATGCACTGTGGATAATGACATAGGAGCACTCCTGATGCGGTGACGCCCTACGGGTGGAAGTCATGGCAACACCGTCTCCATCATCATAGGAGGACTCTTCAGAAAGTAGCAAGCGCTACGGTTTACGATTTCTTGATATATGTGTCAAGGTTTGTAACTCACGGCACACGGCTAAATTCATACCGAGTTCACTCAAGTTGGCTCTGCAAACCAGATTCAGTCAGCCCAACAGCCGGTCAGTTTTAATCGCCAGGCAGGTCTCATCGATGGCTTAACGCCAGCAGATGAGAATGCGACAATAGATAGCTCAATCCTCTCTAGGCAGCCCTATGCAACCCAAGCTTATTATTCACGGTGGTGCTGGTAGCGCCCTCGACAACGGTGGCAGTCGCGAAGCGGTTGCGGCCCTTTTGGCAGAAGTTGTTGCCCAGGTTTATGCCGATTTGGCAGCGGGGGGCAGTGCGGCGGCGGCGGTGATCAAAGGTTGTGAGTTGCTCGAAGATGAGCCGCTGTTTAATGCCGGCACAGGGGCTGTGTTGCAAGAGGATGGTCAGATTCGTCTCAGTGCAGGCTTTATGGATGGCCAGCGCCAAGCTTTTAGTGGTGTGATTAATGCCAGCCGCGTGCAACACCCGATTCAAATGGCGGCCTATTTGCAAACCCATCTGGATCGGATTGTGGCTAGTGAAGGGGCGGTCGAGCTGGCGCGGGAGATGAACCTGACGCCCTACAATCCCCTTACGCCCAAACGCCTAGAGGAATGGTTACGGCTGCAATCACTGTCAGCCCATGAGCGCTTTGCGACCTCGGTAGTGGCCGATAGCCCAACACCCTTGCGTACGGGCACGATTGGTGTGGTCGCCCTCGATGCCACGGGTACGGTTGTTGCGGGTACGTCTACGGGCGGGCGCGGCTTTGAGCGCATTGGTCGTGTCAGTGATTCCGCAACGCCGGCAGGCAACTATGCCAATGCGGCGGCAGGGGTAAGCTGCACCGGCGTCGGTGAAGACATTCTCGATGAGGGGTTGGCGACACGGGTGGTTGTGCGTGTGACCGATGGCATGAGTTTGCAAGCCGCCCTGGATAAGAGTTTTGCCGAGGCTCGCGATCGCGATCGCGAATTTGGTGCCATTGCCCTCAGCAGCCAGGGTGACGTGGGCTGGGCACATACCACCGCCGTACTACTCGCGGCCTACCACGATGGTGTGCAGATTGGCCTGACGTTTTGATTCTGTTTAATCTCTGTCGGGTTAATCTCTGTCGGGCGATGTTAGGCATTAGTGAGGGTCTGGGATAGGTGCGAAGCCGTTGCCTTGACGGAGGCAATTGCCGTTTCGTACATCATGCGCGTGGGGCCAAGCAGGCTAACTGTGCCCCAGCTCAGATCACCACAGCCATAGCCCGTGGATACCAACGAACAGTTGCGAATGGGCTCCAGATCATTTTCAGCCCCAATACGCACCACGACGCAACCCGGCTGAGGCTGTGAGAGGGCTTGCCACAAAGCGGCTTGGTTATCTTCGAGCAAATCCACCACCATTTGCAGGTGCTGGGTACGCATAAACTCGGGTTGACGCATCAGCTCGCGGACACCGCCCATAAAGACCTGCCCGACGGCTGGCCGTAGTTGACCTTGCAAAACCACCTGAAACAACTGCCGCAACCATTCGGCATAGTGCTGAAAGGCAAGATCGACCTCAGTCCAGTTTTTCTTGGCCAATGCCACAAAACTCATACCGCGCAGTTGATCGTTCAAAAAGTTGCTCAGCAGTTGCAGCTCTTCGGGCTGAATCGACACATCTGCACTCAGTTGATAGCCCAGTCCTGACATATCGTTTTGAAGATTCACCAGTACCGTATGGGTTTGATAGGCATCGGTAACAACAATAACCATCAAGCGCCCTTCGTCGACGGGCACAATCTGCAAGTGCCGCAGTGTTGAAGCATCGGTGGGTGGTGTACTGACCAGAGCGATATAGCCTGTCAGGGTTGAAAGGAGCTGGGTTGCGTTGTGCAGCAACATATCTAGATTTTCGTTCAGTTGCTCGCCTAAGCGTTCGGCGACAACGGCCTGCATGGCATCCTCTTGCCTGGGGTCGCGCAGCTCGTCTACATACACCCGATAGCCCGAGTCGGAGGGCACCCGCCCCGCTGAGGTGTGGGGTTGGTGCAACAGGCCACCCTGTTCGAGCATCGCCATAACGTTGCGAATGGTTGCGGTGCTAACCCCTAAATCAAAGTTATCGGCCAGTGTTCGCGACCCCACAGGCTCTGCCGTTGTGATGTAGCTCCGGACGGTCGCCCAGAGAATCCGTTGTTGGCGAGGAGTCAATTCGACTTTCATTCCGAACACATAAAGGTCTGTAGGATGCAGCCTAGCAAATGCCCTTGCGATTGGTGCAGTTCAGTGAGCGCCTTGCGGACGATACAGCCCAGTTAAAACTCGCCCCCTAAAACTCACCGCTTGAAGCACGTCGTTAGTGGCCGGGATCGATGTCGCTAACAGTACGGCAATTAAGAATGTTTGAGGTGCCGCCGCTGCCCTGTCTTAATTGAGGTGGCACACTTGGAAAAGAACCTACGGAACAGCTATGGATGCGGTTTACATGCCCCACGGGCAATGCTACCTCTGGCAAACGCCCCTCGTTGGCTTGCATGTCAGTAGCGACCTGATGATCGCGATCGCATACTACTCAATTCCGGTAACCCTACTCGTTTTTGTGCGGCAGCGGCGAGACTTGCCCTTCGCTTGGCTATTTCTCCTCTTTTCCGCCTTTATTCTCAGTTGCGGTACAACGCATATTCTTGAAATCTGGACACTGTGGCACCCTGACTACTGGCTGTCGGGTGGTCTCAAAGCCCTAACGGCTGGTGTTTCAATCGCGACCGCCTTTGTTCTCATTCCCGTTATTCCGAAAGCCCTAGCCCTGCCGACCCCCGCCCAACTAGAAGCAGCCAATGCTGAACTGCGGCAAGTGAATGCCAACTTGCAGGCCGAAATTCTGGCGCGCCAGACGACTCAGGCTGCGCTTGAACAAAGCCAGAGTGATCTGCGGCGAACTCTAGCCTACGAGCGCCAAATGTATGCCCTGACCGAGCGCTTGCGGAACGTGGCTGACGAGCCACTGATTTGGCAGACCGTCGTCGCGGCACTTTGCCAAAGCTTACCCTCCGTGAGTAACGCAGCCTACTGGCGCCTTGAGACTGAGGTTGCTGCCCACAGCCTCGCTGAGTCCCAGCGCCACTTTATCCAAACAACACCGATCGCGAGTGGCCCGAACACTACCCAGCTGCTCACCTATGCGCTGGCTGAGGCCACCTTTGCGACAGCCTTACCCATTGATGTTGGCGGCGTACTCTGGTGCTTTCATACGAACGTTCTGACAGCCTCCGAGCGGCGCACCATGCAGCAAATGATGCTTCAGGGTCTGTTAGCCGTGCGGCAAATACGTCTTGCGACGGCAATGCAAACCCAGCTGGCCGAAGCAGAGCGGCTGAATCACCTTAAAGATGATTTTGTCAGTACGGTGTCCCACGAGCTGCGTACACCGATGACGAGCATGAAGCTGGCGCTGACGATGCTGCAGGGCCTCAAATCCAATCTTGATAGCCGCCAACTCAAGTACTGGCAGATTCTGGAAACCCAGTGCGATCAGGAGATTGCCCTCATCAACGACCTCCTCGACTTTCAGGCTTTTACGGTGGCTGATCTGAGTGAGGTGAGCCCGCTTGAGCTGGCGCACTGGTTGTCAGAACAACTTACCGCCGCCACTGCCTCCCTGCAAGACAATGATCTGAGCCTGACAACGGCACTCACACCGGCTCACATTACAACTCATGCCCCGACCTTGCAACGCATTATTCAAGAACTGCTGGCCAATGCCTGTAAATACACGCCTCGGGGGGGCCAGGTTGCGGTCGAAACTCAGGTGCGTGGGTCTGAGGTCGCCGTCGCCATCAAAAATACAGGTGCCCCCATCAGTCCGGTCGAGCAAACCAAAGTGTTTGGCCAGTTTTATCGCTCGCAACGCGATCATGGCAAGCGGGGCACAGGTTTGGGCTTGGCCCTAGTCAAGCGTCAAATTGAGCGGCTCGGCGGCCAGATTAGCCTCAGCAGCGATGCCGCATGGACCACATTTACGGTGTCCTTACCTACGGTTTACGTGCCCTCTACGGCAGCGACTGCGCCGCAAACTGGGTTGCCCCTAGCAGGCCAACCTCTGGATTCAGAATCACCTTGACCGGCATTTGATACAGTAACGGGCTGAGGCGACCCTTCGTGTGAAAGGCATCCATGAAGCCACCGGCTTGTAGCAGGGGTAAAATCTTGGCGGCAATACCACCAGCGACATAGACGCCGCCGTAGGCCAGCAGTGTCAGCGCCAGATCACCCGCCGCCGCCCCATAGGCCGCGGCAAATAGATCCATGACCGCCTCACACAGGGGGTCACTTTTCTGGAGGGCCGCCTCACCAATAAGACCCCCGGCATGGTGTGCCGGGTCAGCGGCCCAGGCACGAACGGCCTCGGCAATGTCAGCTTGCTCGCTGTAGTTACCTTGCTCACGTAGATACTCGTAAATCGCGAGGATGCCGCGCCCTGAGACAACCCGCTCGATCGAGACCCGTTCGTGGCGGGCCTGTAAAAACTGTAAGAGACCAATCTCTGTTGCTGTGCGGGGGGCAAAATCGGCATGACTGCCCTCAGAGGCATAAACATAGTACCGATCACCCTGCCAAATGCCGTAGGCCATACCCAAGCCTGTACCGGCTCCAATCACGGCATAGGGCGCTTGAGGTTTGGCGGGCGCATCCTGAAGCAAAACCCACTCGCGATCGGCCACCACCGGCACACCGTAACCCACAGCCTCAAAATCATTGAGCAAGTCTACGTGGGGAACCGCCAATTCGGTAGCCAGGCGTTCGCGGCTCAGCTCCCAGTGCAGATTGGTCAGCGAGGAGGCATTATCAACAACCGGCCCCGCGATCGCGAAACAAGCCGCTGTCACCGCCGGACTACCATCCCAAAACTGCCGTACCAAGGGCACGAGGTCGTCAAACGCTTGCGAGGCATAGCTGCGGCGCGCTAGACACTCCAGTTTGCCTGAGGGCAGTACCTGAGTGAGCTGCAAGAGGGTTTTGGTGCCGCCAATATCGCCACTCAGAACTACTGTCATTACGGTGCTGTCAGAACGCGGCCACCAGTGCGATCAATATCTAAATAATGGGCCGTTGCATCAATATCAAGGGCCTGCCAAGCTGCCACCATGGCTCCGCCAACCGCTTCACGGTTGTCGCTGGCGGTAAACGCCAAGAGCGTGGGGCCCGCTCCGCTGATGACGGTGCCGTAAGCTCCCGCCGCTAAAGCTGCCCCTTGAACGGCACTAAAGCCCGGAATCAGGCGGGTGCGGTAGGGCTGATGCAGCCGATCATGCAAGGCAACCCGCAACCAATCACCGTTACCCGTGGCCAGCGCCCGCACCAGCAAGCCGACATGAGCAACATTAAAAACGGCATCGGCGCGGCCTATGGTCTCTGGCAAGACCTCCCGCGCCATTTCGGTTGATAGCTTAAAGTTGGGCACCACAATGACAAGGCGTAAACTGTCGTGCCACTCAAGGGGGCACACTGTCCATTCTTGATCGGCCACCGACAACTGACAGCCACCCCGCAACGCTGGCACAACATTATCGGGATGTCCCTCGATCGCGATCGCGATTTGCAGCAATGACTCGGGCGAGAGATTCAACCGACCCAGGGCATTCGCACCCAGGAGACCGCCAATAATCGCTGTGGCCGAACTGCCAAGGCCGCGTGCCAGCGGTACCTGGGTATCGATAGTAATTTCAACACCCGGTACCGGCTGATTGAGCAGCTCAAACGCCCGCGCAAACGCCTTGTAAACCAAGTTCTCTCGTCCCGCCGCCAACACGTCTTGACCCATAGTTCGGATCATCACTGTGTCGGCTGGGGCAAAACGGAAGTGGTTGTAGAGGGTCAGGGCGGTGCCAATACAATCAAACCCTGGCCCCAAATTCGCCGTTGTTGCGGGCACACAGACTTCAATAGGTGCCGCCACCTCTGTCGCCATCTAGCGCCCCGGTAACTTGGCTACGTGAATGTCACTGGCCAGGCCCAAGAATTCCAGCACTTTAATCGCCATCCAAGTCGCATCAATTTCCCACCACGCCAGACCATGGCGCGCCGAGCGCGGATTGGCATGATGGTTGTTGTGCCAGCCTTCACCGTAGGCAATCAGGGCAACCCACCAGCAGTTGGTTGAGAGATCATTTGATTCGAAGTGACGGTAGCCAAACTTGTGCGTGGCACTGTTCACCAGCCAAGTGGTGTGATAAACGGCAACAACCCGCACAAAGACACCCCAGACGACAAACGACCAACCACCCAAGGCGTACAAAACAATTGCGAGCAGGAACTGGGGCAACAGCAAGTATTTTTGCAAGAATTCATACACCGGATCGCCGTTGATGTCTTTGGTGTACTTCCGAATTTCCTCATCTGAGTAGGACTCGTAAATCATCCACGTGACATGGCTCCACAAGAAGCCCTTGTTGGCATCGTGAGGATCTTGGGGCGTATCGGAATGTTTGTGGTGCAGCCGGTGTAAACCCACCCAATTGATCGGCGCGCCTTCAGCGGTAAGGCTACCGATAATGATCAAAATATGTTCAACCCATTTGGGGGTTTTGAAGCTGCGGTGCGATGCCAGACGGTGGAATCCGAGGGTAATTCCAAGACCCGCCGTCATCCAGTGCAACAATACCGCTACGCCCAAGGCAGACCAGCTAAATGTCCAAGGAGCAAATAAGGCTCCCGCATGCACTGCCGTAAAAAAGAAAATTACCGGCCAGTTAAGGCGACGGTTTTGCGGCAGGGTTGTTGTTGTCATAAATCTCTCGAGTCCTTATGCAGAGCGGGCAACCTCACCTTTGCCCTTAGTTATCGTACCAGCGCCACAGAAGGCTGTGGCACCCCAGCGACCCTAAGCTTTAGGAAGCTTAGCCGTACGAATATCGGTCGCTAAACCGACCACAGCGAGGGCTTGAACGGTTAGCCACGTGGCGTCAATCTCCCACCAGGCCAAACCATGGCGCGCCGATTGGGGATAAGCATGGTGGTTATTGTGCCAGCCCTCGCCGTAGGTGATTAACGCAACCCACCAGCAGTTGGTTGATTGGTCAGCACAGTCAAAGTGACGATAGCCAAACTTGTGGGTGGCACTGTTAACCAACCAGGTGCAGTGGTACACCGCGACCGTGCGCACACAAACACCCCAGACCACAAACGACCAGCCACCCCAGACATAGAGCAGCACAGCTAATAATGCTTGCGGCAGCAACAGATACTTGTGCATGAACTCATACACGGGGTCACCGTTGATATCTTTGGTGAGTTGGCGCACGTCGGCCTCACTGGGTGGGTCGTAGAGCAACCAACCCATATGACTCCACCACAAACCTTCGTTGGCATCGTGGGGATCGCGGGGTGTATCGGAGTATTTGTGGTGCAGCCGGTGAACACCCACCCAAGTGATCGGCGAGCCCTCGGTAGTCAAGCTACCCAAAACGACCAAGACATACTCAACCCACCGGGGTGTTTTGAAGCTGCGGTGCGTCATCAGACGATGGAAGCCAAGGTTGATACCCAAGCCCCCACTGAGCCAGTGCAGTAAAACGGCAACGCCAAGGGCGGGCCAGCTGAAGGTAAAGAAGGCGAAGACCGCCCCCGCATGGATTAGGGCAAAGTAACCGATTACCGGCCAGTTGAGTTGCCGGCTTGGGGTTATCGTCTGAGTCATGCGCACCTCACACCACACTGTTGAGCCAACGTATCTGTGTTGTCGAACACTGTCTAAAAGTTTAGGTATATTTACATCACTTAACCCATGCTACCAGCCTCCTCAGAATCGCTTTGCCAATCCTTCCACATAAATCCCTATTTCAACGCCACTCACTGGCGTCAAGTGCATGAAAGCTTGATCATTGGGATCGAAACAGGAGTCGAGCAGTCTTGATGCGAGCGCGGGGTGCCCCCAGAGCAGGCACACTTTAAAGAGGTCATGCTGGAGAGATTTGGGGTGAAGGAGACAACGATCGCGATCGTCCGGTTGCTGCGCTGGGATAAGCCGGCGGGGCGGTTGCTGCTGATGATCCCGGCCTTGTGGGCTGTTGTCTTGGCCAGCGGCGGTGTACCGGCCTGGGATCTGGTGATCATCATTATCTTGGGTGCGATCGCGACCAGTGGCGCGGGCTGCATCGTCAACGATCTCTGGGATCGCGATATTGATCCCCACGTCGAGCGCACCAAAAATCGTCCCTTGGCATCCCGCCAACTCACGGTCAGGGTGGCCGTGGCTCTTTTGCTGCTGCTGTTGCTGTGCGCTTGGCTGGCGGTGGCCTGGCTCAATCCGGTCTCGATTGCGCTGGCGGTGGCGGCGGTGCCGGTGATTGTGCTCTATCCGGCGGCTAAGCGGGTCTTTCCGGTGCCGCAACTCGTGCTCGCGATCGCCTGGGGCTTTGCCGTGCTGATCAGTTGGACAGCCGTGGCCGGCCGCTCGGATACGGTTTGGATTAATGAGACAACCCTCTGGCTTTGGGGCGCGACAGTCCTCTGGACATTGGGCTTTGATACCGTCTATGCCCTCTCTGATCGGCTGGATGATGAACGTCTTGGTGTCAAGTCGAGCGCTCGGTTTTTTGGCAGGCGTACCCCGATCGCGATCGGGCTCTTTTACCTGGGGGCGGCGATCTGCCTTGTCGGGGTTGGCCTGAGCGCCTCGCTCGGTGGCTTGTATTGGCTCAGTTGGCTTAGTACCCTCAGCCTCTGGGTGTGGCAGACGCAACAACTGCGCCAGGTTAATCGACCGCCGTGTCTCTATCCGGCCATTTTTCGGCAGAACGTCTGGCAGGGCTTTATTCTGCTGGCGGGTATGATTGGCGGTCTGGTGCTGGCCAATTGATGTCGCTTACCTGCGGCAGAGCGGGGTTTTGCGGCTCAGACTGGGACAGGGGCGGGGCTGCGTGATAATCACCGCCCGGTAGTGTTAAGCTCTAGAGGAAAATGTAAAGAATTGCAGTTAAGACTTGCAAATCCAAGCACGTTCAAATCTTTGCCTCCGTAATCCTCTTACCCTGTCGGTGTATGACCTCCCCCATTCGTAATGTTGCGATTATTGCCCACGTTGACCACGGCAAAACTACCCTTGTCGATGCGCTACTGCATCAGTCGGGGCTCTTCCGCGATAACCAAGATATTCCCACCTGTGTCATGGACTCGAACGATATCGAGCGGGAGCGGGGGATTACGATTCTGTCAAAGAACACAGCGGTTCGCTTCAAAGAAACCCTGATTAACATTGTCGACACCCCCGGACACGCCGACTTTGGTGGTGAAGTCGAGCGGGTTTTGGGCATGGTAGAGGGCTGCTTGCTGTTGGTTGATGCCAACGAAGGCCCAATGCCCCAAACGCGCTTTGTCTTGCGCAAAGCCCTCGAAAAAGGTCTCCGACCGATTGTGGTGATCAATAAAGTGGATCGCCCCCGTTGCGAGCCGATGCGTGCTGTCGATAAGGTGCTCGATCTCTTTATCGAGCTGGGTGCGGATGACGATCAGTGCGATTTCCCCTACATCTTCGCCTCGGGTTTTAATGGCTTTGCCTTCGAAGAGCCCCACCTCGAAGCCTTTTTGGCCGGCGAAATCGACCCCAGCACCCTTGATATGCAGCCTCTCTTCCATGCGCTGCTGACCCATGTACCACCGCCCATCGGTGATGCGACTAAGCCGCTCCAGTTGCAAGTGACGACCCTCGAATATTCTGATTTTCTCGGTCGGATCATTGTCGGTAAAATTCATAACGGCACCATCCGTGCTAACGAGTCATTGGCTTTGGTGCAGGAAGAGGGCAAAATCACTCGCGGTCGGGTCAGTAAGCTGTTTGGCTTTGACGGTTTGCAGCGTATTGAGCTGACTGAAGCCACGGCGGGCAACATTGTCGCGGTTGCTGGTTTTGCTGATGCCAACATTGGCCATACGATCACCAGTCCCGATAACCCCCAAGCCCTGCCGCTGATTAAGGTGGATGAGCCGACCTTGCAGATGATTTTCTGCGTCAACGACTCGCCCTTTGCCGGTCAGGAGGGTACCTATGTGACCTCGCGCCAAATTCGCGATCGGCTGATGCGGGAGCTGGAGACCAACGTCGCCCTGCGGGTTGAGGAAACTGACTCGCCCGATCGCTTCTTGGTGTCGGGCCGGGGTGAACTGCATTTGGGCATTTTGATCGAGAATATGCGCCGTGAAGGCTATGAGTTCCAAGTGGGCCAGCCGCAGGTGATTTTCCGCGAAATTAATGGCCAGCCCCAAGAGCCCTACGAGTGCTTGGTGTTGGATGTGCCCGATGAGGCCAGCGGTGCTTGTATCGAGCGTTTGGCCCAACGCAAGGCCGAAATGCAGGATATGCTCATGAGCGGTTCGGGTCGGACGAATCTCGAGTTTGTTGTGCCGGCACGGGGCCTCATTGGTTTCCGGGGTGAGTTTCTGCGCATTACTCGCGGTGCCGGGATCATGAACCACAGCTTCCTCGAATATCGTCCGATGGCCGGTGCCCTAGATCGGCGACGTAACGGCGTGATTATTTCCTTCTCCGAAGGGGATGCCACCGCCTACTCGCTGCGTAACGCTGAAGATCGCGGTGTGTTCTTCATCTCGCCAGGCACCAAGGTTTATACCGGGATGATTGTTGGCGAGCACAACCGCCCTCAAGATATTGATGTCAACCTCTGCAAGACCAAGCAGCTGACCAACCACCGCTCGGCGACCGGCGATGAACTGGTTCACCTGCAAGCGCCAGTTGATATGAGTCTTGAGCGAGCCCTGGAATACATCGATGAAGACGAGCTGGTTGAAGTAACGCCAGTATCAGTGCGTCTGCGTAAGTTGAAGGTTAAGGCGGGCAACAAGCGCTAACTAATGCTTTGCCGCGTTCACAGTAACTTGGTCATCTCTTACTGAGCGATAGGATTTAAGGAGCCATACCGGCTCCTTTTTTCATCTCTGGTGTTTCTACGCCTAGAATTCCCTACCAGGCGTTTCGCAAGACGTTGCCTAATCACTCGGAAATTCGCGAGATCGTGCTTCTAGTGACCGCACCGAGACGATCAGAGTTGACCCTCCTTCGCTAGGCTGAAGACAGCGCTGTGAGTTCTCATGACTGGATTACCTGCTCTTGCTGCGGTCGCGATCGCGATCTTGGTCATCATCGGTATTCTCAAAATCATCAAAGAAACGGTCTGGATGGGTCTGGCGATTGTTGTCGTGCTCTCGGTGCTTTACTTTGGTTTTGGCATTACACCGCAGATTATTTGGCTCGCAGCCCAAAATCTGATCCAGCAAGCAACGGGCGCCATTAATCGTTAGGGACGTATCGGACATTATGGCAACAGTGTTAGTGGCTAAAACCCTTGTCCCACATGGCTTTTGAGTGCTTTACTTTTCCCCGAGTCCTAGAAAAGTCCTATTTCTCGATCCCCTCATCCGATTGTGGATAAATTTAGTGACTGGGTAGGGCTCTTTGCATCCGGGGTGCTTCAGCCATCTTCTGCTCATAGGAAAGCGGGTCTAAACCCTCAAGTAACGCCCAGCGTCTAATCTCGGGTAGGTGCTGATCAATGTCATCACGGTTTTCGTACCAGTTCATCAGCGAAAACCGCCTGAAAGGTAGGCGTAGTGGATTTCCTTCACAACCCGCCCATGCCGCCGCCAGGAACGGCAGGAACGGAGGGTGTAGATCGAGACGCCCAGAACCATGCTCAAGTAAGGCTGAGATTAGCTAGGGAGTGTCATCAAAAGGGGAATAGAGTAGAAGGAGGCAAGTAAAGAGG
>CAZAGN010000032.1:0-4157 GCA_964484905.1 uncultured bacterium
TGAACCCCTTGATCTAAGCCAATTTGTGATGCTCACTGCGATACAAAAAACTATTTGCGCAAGAGGTCTCATGACAGCCGAAAGCACGCCCCAGAAGCACCTTAGGTTTAGCCTACTGCACCTGATCCTGGTGTATGGAGCTTAGCTGCGCACTTTGGCTTACCGGAAATCGCTAACCTAGTTGCGGCACTTTAACTAACGCCATCGCTGGTTGCTGAAGCAATGTCGGGGGCTCTGATCGGTAGGGCCTCATAAATCACACCCAACTCGCCCTGCCAGGCAGCACTCAGATCAGTAGCGATGCGGGGATAGTTGGCGGCAGGTCGTTCGAGGCGGTCGAGGCTGCCTGCGGCAACCGTCCACAGGAGGCATTCGAGGCCGGGCAGATGCTGCAATTTGGTGAGTAAATCCAACAGTCGCGATCGGTGGAGCTGATCGCCAGCCTGATACCAGGGCAAGGGGTCGAGCAGGTGCTCTTCGAGGCCAATATGCAACACCGTACACTCACGGCCAAAAATCGCGGTGGTGACAGGCCGCAAGTCAGGTTGAACAACGTAGGCTGCAAAGGCGGGCATCACACTCAAATAATCGACATCACCGACCAGAGCGACGGTCAGCAAACGCGACTGAAGCAAAAGATGACCCAATTTTTCGGCTTTGGTGGCCAGATAGCGGGCACTGTAGTCATTAAGCTCAATGATGAGGGGCACCCGCTCGACAACTTCAAGGCCAAAGCCGCCGAGACCGGCAATTTTGCGCGGATTATTCGTGATCAGGCGCATCCGCCGCACACCCAAATCTGTCAGAATCTGCGCCCCAACGCCGTAGTTCCGCAGGTCAGCCCCGAAACCCAGGCGCTCGTTAGCCTCAACAGTATCTAGCCCCAGGTCTTGGAGGGCGTAGGCTTTAATTTTGTTCAGCAAGCCAATGCCCCGTCCCTCTTGGCGGAGGTAGACGACAACACCTTGACCATGAAACTCGATCATTTTGAGGGCGGCCTGCAATTGGCGGCGACAGTCGCAGCGAATTGAGCCAAAGGCATCACCGGTCAAGCATTCGGAGTGGACACGCACGAGTACATCGCTCTGGGCAAACTGGCTCGGGTTGCCTTTGACGATCGCGACATGTTCGCCCTTATTAAGGATGTCGCGGTAGGCATAGACCTGAAACTGGCCAAACTCGCTGGGCAGCGCCGCAATCGATTCGCGCTGCACGAAGCGCTCGTGCTGGAGGCGATAGGCAATCAGATCGGCAATCGTGATGATTTTGAGATTGTGGGTGGCGGCGTAGTCAAACAACTGCGGTAGCCGCGCCATCGTGCCATCGGGATTTTGAATTTCGCAGATTACCCCCGCTGGATAGAGACCCGCCAATTGCGACAGATCGACTGCGGCTTCGGTGTGGCCCGCCCGCTTGAGCACACCGCCTTCTCGCGATCGTAGCGGGAAAATATGACCCGGTCGCCGTAGATCGCTCGGGCGGGTATCGGGATGCAAAATTGCCTGAATGGTGCGCGCACGATCACTCGCCGAGATGCCGGTGGTTACGCCCCATTTGATATCGGCATCCACACTCACCGTAAAAGCGGTTTGATTGTTGTCAGTGTTGGTGCTTACCATCATCGGGATATCAAGGGCATCGAGGCGATCTCCCGCCATCGCCAGACAAATAAGGCCACGGGCATGAGTAGCCATGAAGTTAATCATCGCCGGGGTTGCAAACTGCGCCGCACCAATGAGATCGCCTTCGTTCTCGCGATTTTCATCGTCAACAACAATAATTAATTGACCATTTGCGAGATCATTAAGGGCTTCCACCACGCTATGAAAGGACGTTGCCACAGCTTAATCGTTCACAATACGTAATTTAGTGTGGCACACTCCTTACGCCCGCCGCTGCCTGCCGGTAGTCTAGGCTACGGTCTGGCGTGTGATTCTGAGTGGTGTCTGCATCTGATTCAATTAGCCAATTCCTGAAGCTGGAGAACGCTAGGTCACTCGGATCGTAAGCTTTTTGTCTGTCAAGGCGCGGCGCGGCAGGTTAAAACTGGAGTACTGACGTTGCCCTGTACCATGGTCGCTTCACCGCAGTATCTTAGCCCCACCGACTATCTTCAGCTCGAAGCCCAAAGCCCCGTTAAGCATGAGTACTTCGATGGTGAAGTCTATGCCATGGCTGGCGCGAGTGATGACCATGTCACTATCGCCCTTAATCTGGCGACGCTACTCCGTAATCATTTACGCGGTACGGGCTGTCGGGTCTATATTTCGGATATGAAGGTGCGGCTGGAAGCGCGCAACCGCTTCTTTTACCCCGATGTGATGATTACCTGCGACCCGCGTGACCAGGAAACAACGACCTACAAGTGTTTCCCGAAGCTGGTGGTTGAGGTGCTCTCGGAATCGACGGAAGCGTTTGATCGGGGTGATAAGTTTGCCAACTACCAAACCCTCGCGAGCCTCGAAGAATATGTGGTGATCAACACGCGCCAACAGCGGGTCGAGTGCTTTCGCCGCAATGCCGCCGGGCTATGGGTATTGCAGTCCTACACACCCGAAACTGTGACCTTCTCTCTGGAAAGCATCAAGCTTACAGCCGCGATCGCGACCCTGTACGAAGACGTCAGGCTTACCGCGCTGACACCTGAAGATTAAGGCGACTAGGCCATTCATTGGGATCAACCAAAATGAGGCTGAAGGGCACCACAGGCTCGGTAGGGGCAATCGTCACGCTAAGGCGGCTGGGATTAGCGACAAAGGCTTGGATGGCGGTGATGGCTTCGGCATAGCCAGGGTAGTCCTCAGCCAGTTCCGCTAGCGCATCACTAAACTCAGCTTTAATCTCCGTAACTTCTACACCTGATTCTGCAGCTAAATAATCGAGAGCACGCGGTAGTAAAGATTCGTCGGTGTAAACCATACTCAGGCGGCTGATAGAAACAGAGGCCAGAGAAGCCGGGTCAAAATTATCCACAGCTTGCAGGTTTAAATCGAGCAGTTGCATATCGAGGGAGAAGCCAAACACCGCCGCCGTCCGCCACTGCATCGCAAAGTCAACCTCGCGGTCACTGAGGGTATAACTGAGGCTGAGATCGCTGCTGAGATCGGTGTAATCCAGGGCAGTGACAATCTCTTGAGTCTCAGCATCGAGATCAAAGCGTAGGCCGGAGAGGCTGACACTGCCAAAGGTTGGTGGGTCGTTGAGAATATCCCAGGTTTCGACTTGGGCTTGATCAATGGTTAGGCCCTCTTCAAGGTCGGGAAAGGTGATCTCGATCCCTTCAATGCGGGCATTACGATCCCAAAGGCTGGTACGGACACTGCGGTAGCGAAAATTAGCTTGATCGCTGACCGATTCGGCAAAGCTCGCGACTTCACGCTCAGCTTCACGGTTTAGGTATACTTCGGTGCCGGCATAGGCGACGCCGCCTAAAACAACAACAGCACCGATCGCGATCGCGACTTTCGACATCTCAGATCCTCCCTATCCGCCTAAGACCTAACACACGGTACAAGCCATTCATCGATATTCACCAGGAGAAATTTGCCCAGGCGCAGCAGATTATTCACGCATTCTGGCGATAAAAGGGCGCATTCGGCCTCAAGGTTACTGAGGGGAATAATATTGTGAGCCAAACAGTGCAAGAACAACTCTTGGGCGCGATCTAACTGAAACGGCAGTTGCAGATGGGCCGCAACATCCAGCCAACGCACTAGCTTCCACAGGGTCTCATCAAGGGCCTCAGAATCAAAGTCAAAGGCGAGCTGCCAAAGGTAGCGCTGTAACAGCCGCTCCATGAGGGCCGCTGCTTCGGGTAGCTCTAAACGACAACCCAGGTGATGCGCCTCACTCGCGATCGCCTGCAGTTCTAAGATGGTTTCCTGGGGAACATCATCCAGCTCAAGGCTGCGCAACGCGCCCAGTAAGCGACGATTGAGCGTTACTGTCGCCGCCGCTTCGAGCTCTGGCGGCAAGGGCAGATTTTCTTGACGCAGGGCCATCAACACCGAATAGTTATCCAGATAGATTTGGCGATAGAGCTGCTCTAGCCGGTCTAGGGTTTGTTGGGTGAGTTGGCGCATCAGTTGCTGGCGCTCGCGAGCAAACAAGTGTCGCAGAGTGTAGTATTCTTTGCCAAATTCAGACTGGAGAATCAC
>CAZAGN010000032.1:4257-12773 GCA_964484905.1 uncultured bacterium
TTCTTTGCCAAATTCAGACTGGAGAATCACCGCTATTTCCGAGTGATTGACCTGGGGTAAGAGGGTCAGCAGTCGCTGCCGCAGGTGTTCGAACTGTCGCCGACTCGCAAAGGGCTTAACGCAGCAGTGGAAATCGCGGCCACCGGTATGCAAGACGGCGTACACCAAGTCATGACACTCGCAAGTAATGATTGAGCGAATCTCAATTCGTCCGACCGCTAGCGTCGTGGTGCCAAAGCGCTGTCGCCAATCACCCACTTGGGGCTGACCATCGCAGTCAAGGGCCGTCACCATATAGCTGTAGAGGCTGACGGTACGATCTGCGGGCATCAAAATCGAGGCAATCGCATAGTGACCCGCCACTTGAGCGGGTGTGATAATCGTGGGTTGCACAAGGGCGTCGTACACCGCCGCACCATGACCATACTGGGGCAGGTTGCTGGGTGCCTCGGCGAGGGTATCGCGAAACTCAGTTTCGAGATCAATGCCTGTCAATTCGCTGGCCAATTCCATCGCCCGCGCCGCATAACTGAGAATCTGGACTGTCTCGGGCCGCGAGATCTCTTCAAAAAACCAGCCACAACTGGTAAACATCAACTGACTATGCCGCTGCATCTCAAGCAAGCGCCACAGATCAATCTGCTCTGCATCAGAGAGTTTGCGGGCCTGCTCCCGCCGCAGGAAGCGGGCCATCACAGCAGGAGTCCGCTGCAAAATCACTTCGATGTAGCGATCGCGAGCGCCCCAGGGATCGCGTAGATAGCGAGGTGCCTTGGCCTCATAAATCTCGACCAGTTGATCGCGCACGGTATCGAGAGCCTGGCGCAGGGGTTGCCGCCAATGCTGCTGATAGCCGCCTTCACTGGCACAGCCACAGTGCCGCTCCCAGCGACCGACGCCGTGGGGACAACTCCAGGCCGTAATCGGCTTTAGTTGCACTTCCCAGGTTGGTGGCTGCTCGCTCAAGAAATGGGCATAGTTGGTCACCGTCCAGCCCCGCGCCGGAAATTCGTAGACAAAGGCATAGGCGAGGGTGCGCTCCCGTTCGGGTTTGTGGTGACCGAAGGTTTCACCATCAGTTGCACAATGCACCAGTTGAGCGTAATCCGCCGCCGCCTCGACGCAATCACCCAGGCGCTGACCCAAATTCCAACTGCTATCGAGAACATCGTTAAAGCCCATATCCCGCGAGACGGGGCCATCGTAAAAGAAAATATCGAGGTGACCATTCTCGGCATAGCAACGGTAGGGACGCTTGGGATTAATGCTGCCATCGCTGACATCCTGCCACTCGCCATCCAGGGGCCGAATGCGCGCCGCCTGACTGGGGGCCAAGATCACGAACTTAATACCTTCGTTAATCAGGGCCGTCACCGTCGGATAATCAATCGCCGCCTCTGCCAGCCACATCCCTTCCGGAAAGCGCTGGAAGCGGGTCATGAAGTCGTCGATGCCCCAGCGGATTTGGGTGTATTTGTCGCGATCGTTGGCTAGGGGCAAAATGATGTGGTTATAGACCTGCGCAATCGCATTACCGTGGCCATTCAGGCGGGCGGCACTGGTGCGATCTGCCGCCAAAATACGCTGGTAGACCTCAACATCATGCTGCTCAATCCAGGCCATGAGGGTTGGCCCGATATTAAAGCTGAGGTACTCGTAATTATTGACGATATTGACGACCCGCCCCTGACGATCAAGCACACGGGCAAAGGCATTGGGGCGATAGCACTCGGCTAAAATTCGCTCATTCCAATTCGCAAAGGGTGCGGCACTGGGTTGCGGTTCAATGGCATTGAGGTAAGGATTCTCGCGCGGCGGCTGATAGAAGTGGCCATGAATCGTTATATGAACCCCAGTCGTCTTACAACTGGCTGCCTGGGTCTTTGCAGTTTTATCGGTCTCAAGCAGATAAGCAGGGGCAGCAAGTGTTTCAGACATAAAGGAAAAATTATCTTTGTAGCAGGACTGGTTTCCCCTCAAGGTAGGCGATTCTTGTCAGGTTTCCGATTTTCTAACGATTTATCTAAGGTTTTGCGAGAAATTCAATAATCTGTTACGAGCCATTGCAAAAAATTTACGAATTTTGCAAGCAAACACAATATATCTTTATCAAAAAATGTCGTGCTGTGATTCCCAACGGCTCAAACGGCAGCTTGCCCCCATTTTTATCGTTTGAATATTGGATAAAGCACCCCTAAAGCTTCACCAGAGTTGCCCCGACCCAAGATACATAATGGCGATCAAAGTCAAACTTAAAACTACATAAAATCTTTAGAATTGACACCGAAACCACTCGCTTTAGCTTGCCAAGCCTGTCCATGCATTGAGCCCTCTTCCCATGTCTGGTGCTGGGGCTTCAAGGTTTGAACGGGTTTGAACGGCAGCAGTGACGCCGAGAATCCGCGTAATAATGGATGCGTTGCAAGCGGATGCTGAGATGAGTTTGCCTGATGATTTTGTGGCAGCCCAGGCCCAAGCGGTTGCAGCCTGTGAAGCAGCCTTAGCGGCGGGGTATAAACGGCTTCAAGTCGAGATTTTGGCACCGGATCTTAAGCCCGATGTTTTGGCAGCACCGTTTCGTGATCTGTTTGCGCCTGAGGCGGTCGCGTTTGTGTTTGCGGATGCAGGGGCAGCCGCCTTGGCCAAGCAGCGCTGGGCTGAGTGGCCGGGGGTGATCTGCGGCGTTAATCAAGCGGCTCGGTTGCCAGATGCCCTCGTGATCGTTTTTGTGACACCCGGAATTGTTGAAGTTGATGCTGTTGAAGCCATTTGTAATACTCGTAGCCCGCTGCTGACCCCGACTGCGATACCGATTCTCTTAATTAATCCGCAACTGCAAGATGCGGCAACAGTGGGCATTGGCCTAGCCGGACGACGCCTGCGGCAACGCTTTATCAGTACTTTCGAGCCTTGCTATCATCTCCGCGCCCTCGCCGAAGGCGCAATCTTGCGTCAGTATCCTGAACCCTGGCAGGTATGGGATACCAACAATGCCCTACTGCAAACCTATCCCCAACGACCGACTGCTGACGATCTCGATGCCCTGTGGCAGCCGTCAACACTTGGCGGCTGGCGGAACTTCTTGCGGGCACTGGGCCGCTAAGCCATTGGGTGGCTCGTTAGGCTCAAATAGTCAGATACCCAACAAAAGCATCTCGGCAAGAGCGCCTAGAATAGATAGGCTGCAACACCATCTTCATGCCCACCTGGAAAGTCCAAACTGAATACAGCTTTGATGCGGCACACTTTATCCGCGACTACGATGGCCCCTGTGGTCGAATGCACGGCCATACCTATCGGGTGCGGGTAGAGGCGATTACGCGCCGGTTGCGTCCTTCGGAGTTTTGTCCCCACCCCGTGATGGTGGCGGATTTTCGGACTTTGCGCTGGGCCAAAAAAGATGTATCGGTGGGTGGCCTCGATCACTGTGTGCTCAATGAGGTGATGCCGCCCGAGTACGAAACTACAGCCGAGATGATTGCCCAGTACATTTATGACAAAACCAAGAAGATGCTGCCCGAGGGGATCACTATCAAGGTTGCCGTCTCCGAAACGCCCAATAGCTGGGTTGAGTACAGCGAGGAGGATTGAAGCTGCTCACTGGACATACCCGGATATGTCTATGTCTTAGCAGCGGCAACGTGCATTAGTTGCTATGGAACTGCACTGAGTTACCCCCTACACCTAGCTCCTCTTATCGTCTCGCTTGCTGCTAACCATGTCGCTGCCCATTGTCGAAACCTTTCACTCGCTCCAAGGCGAAGGCTATTGGCAGGGCACCAATGCCTTTTTTATTCGGCTGGGCGGTTGCGATGTCGGCTGCCCTTGGTGCGATACCAAACAGTCTTGGCCTGTCCAGGTGCATCCGCAGCAAACCGTTGAGCAGTTGGTGGCAGCAGCCCTGGCCGTTGCGCCACGCCTCGTGATTATTACAGGTGGCGAGCCTTTGATGCATAACCTTGATGATCTGACGCTGGCGTTGCGGGCGGCTGGCTTACGCACTCATCTCGAAACCTCGGGTGCACACCCGCTCAGTGGTACCTGGGACTGGATTACCCTATCGCCCAAACCGTTTAAGCCCCCTCTACCGGATATCTATGCTCAGGCGAGTGAGCTTAAACTGGTGATTGCTACCGAGGCTGATTTTGTCTGGGCCGAGCAGCAGCGGCATTATCTTGAGGTGGCTAAACCCAGCGAGACTTTCTTCTATCTTCAGCCCGAGTGGTCGAGTGATCCGGCGTTGGTGGTTCGCTATATTGAAAGCCACCCCGACTGGCGATTGAGCTTGCAAACCCATAAGTATTTGCAGATTCGTTAGGTGCTGGGTGGCAGCAAACCGAGAAAGTTATTCACACTTTGAGCCACTTTTGCATACTCTTTACGGCTGAAATAGTTGTGATAAGATTTGCTGCCAAGTCGTTCGCCGGTATTCAAGAAAATGCTGACGCGGTAGAGAGGATCACCGTCACTATCGGTTGTTTCCTCGAAGGTAACCGCCTGTACACTGCTCAGTGAATAGGTTTTCTGCTCGTAATAACCCCAAATAGTACGCTCGATACTTAACTTATTCTGGGTGCGGTCAAAACGATATAGGTCATAGCGAAAGATGTGCACGATAAAGAAGAGTCCAAAGAGGGTGAAGGCACCACCCAGGAGATAAAACGCGCGAAAGTGTATGTAAATGTTGAGGCTAGTCTGACTTGGATCAGCAATAAATTGCTCAATTTGCTCACGGTGTTGCTGCTTGTCGTCATAGCCGTTGGTGTGAATGGTGGTGATTGGGAAGGTACCTTGGTCGCTCTCGACGGCAACTCGATACGTGAGGGAGTTGTCTTCTCTGTCTACATACTCTTGAATTAGGGCTCGTTGAGGCGTACCGATCGCGAGTATCTCATTACTGCCTAAGCGCTCCCGCCGAATCTCACAGGTCGGTGTATCTGTCTCACGATAACAGTCGAGAATAGCAACCTGATTAGCAAAGACAATAATTGTTGCGCCAATACTAAGTGCTGGCAGCCCGAACAAAAGTGAGATTTTACGAGGAAACTGATCACACAGAACTAAGACTGAGCCCTTATTTTTGACTAGCCGCATACGTACACCAGATTACGTTAGTTTTACTATCTCTGTTGCCTATGTCTTTTCAGATTAACTATACTACAGCTCAATAGATTCGATATTTTCGACACAGCGAGGCAATGAATTTTGGGCTCATGGAGTTGATGAAATGATCAGCTACTCGTTAGGTTTGCTCTAGCTGCTGGGTGGCAGTAAACCGAGAAAGCTATTCGCGGTTTTAACGACCTTGACCTTTTCTGCTTGGCCTGAATCATAAGACGTACTGCCCAGCCGTTCGCCAGAGTTTAAGAAGATGCCAACACGATAGGTTGTACCATCACTATCAGTTGATTCTTCGAGAACAATCGATTTTATGGCTGCAAGAGGGTAAGTCTTTTTTTGAGTACGGCCAAACACAGTACGCTCAACCGACAAATGACGATAGGTACGATCAAAACGGTAGTCGGTATGCCGAAACAGTGAGAGGCTAAAGGCTAGTCCAGTCAGCCCAAAAACGCCACCAAAGGGATATGACCACCAGCGGTTATCGATCGCGATACTGAGGGATGTTTGATTGGGGTCGGCGATAAATTGCTCGATACGGTCGCGCTGCTGTCGTTTATCGTTGCGACCACTGCTGTGGTAGGTCACGATGGGGTAAGTGCCGCGATCACTTTCGATAGCTACGCGATAGGTGCTGTCACCGTCACTGTCAGTACTTTCCTGGACAAAAGCCCGCCGAGGGGTACCGATCGCGATCGTCTCGTTACGCCCCAAAAACTGCCGCCGGATCTCGCAGGTCGGCGTAACCGTCTCGCGATAGCAATCTAAAACAGCAAGCTGGGCAACAAAAATGATAATCAGTATTCCAGCACCACCAAAGGCTATACCGAATAAAAGGGCAAGGCCACGGGGAAGTTGATCGCGCAGCGTTAGAGTTGAACCTTTATTTTGAATGATTCGCATAAGTAATCTAGATCACAAAGACTGTTAATTTATCTAGAAAAAGCCTAACTGATATTTCTGTTGGGCGAAGTGTTGCATAGCACTTTACTGTGAGCTTTGTTTGTTTTAAAAAAGTTTTGTTTTAAATAAGTATAGGATAAATAATGTTAGCTTAACTTCAGTCTGACCAGAATAGTTCTTAGCCAAGAGACTGCTGGCAGGCTCAGACCTGACCAAGAGTTACTTGCCTTGTTCAGCCGTCTGACCTTAAGGATCTCACGAGGCTTGATTGAGAGCACACTGCACAGCATTGAGTAACTGCGACATTGTGAACGGTTTGGACAGGATCTGCTCCCGATCTGCTAGACCAGTAGCGTCACCACTCATCGCAATAAACTTTGTCTGGGGGTAGAGGCGCTCCAGAACACTCAGAGTTTTGGCACCATCCATAATCGGCATCATCATATCAATGAGGATGATTGAGGCAGCCTCTTCTGACATCCGCAGGAGGGCATCAACGCCATTATGGGCTGTTTGAACGCGATAGCCTTGACGACTGAGGGCGGCACTGGTCATGGCACGGATGGCAGGCTCATCATCAACAATCAATATCAGCTCGCCCTGTCCCCGAGGCTGACTTGGCTTCGGTACGGAATGATCCGCCAGTTCTTCGCGATCGATGGCCGCCGCCAAATAAACCCGAAAGCAACTGCCCTGGCCGACAGTGCTATCGACAGTGATGTAGCCACCATGGTTTTGAACAATACCGAGGGTGGTTGACAGACCAAGCCCTGTGCCTTTGCCGGGTGCTTTGGTCGTAAAAAAGGGCTCAAAAATATGGTCGAGGACAGCTTCAGTCATGCCACACCCCTGATCACTAATACTCAGGCAGACATACCGACCAGCCGGAATCGTAATGTAGTGCTCAATTTGGGGCTCTGTTAACTCAAGATTGGTGTGCTCTAGCCGGATTGTGCCACCTTGGGGCATGGCATCACGGGCATTGACGAGCAAATTCATCAGGACTTGGTGCAGTTGGGTCGCATCGGCCTCAACGAGCCAGAGCCGATCACCAGCCATCTGGAATCGGAGCGTCTTGGGGAAGGTTTCGCGGGCCACCTGTACAACTTCGTCGATGATGTACTTTGGCTGCAACAGGGTCTTTTCGCTTGTGATACCCCGCGAAAACGAAAGGACTTGTTTAACGAGGCTCGCACCCCGGTTAGCACTGGAATGGAGGATATCGAGCCAGCGCTGGGTACGCTCATCAACATCAAGGGTTTCTTGGAGGAGACCAACAGCCATCAAAATGGGTGAAAAGACGTTGTTGAGATCATGGGCAATGCCACTGGCGAGGGTACCGACACTCTCTAGGCGTTGGGAGCGCAACATTTGTAGTTCCATCACCTTTTGGGTGGTGATGTCGGTGTTGACAATCAGTAACGAGTGAGGACAACGGTGATCATCACACACCACGGTCCAGCGACTGTCGAGGGTCAGTTGGGCGCCTCGGGGTGTTTTGAGGGTGAGTTCACCTCGCCAAGCGCCCTGTTGCAACGCTGTGAGGATTGTGGCCAGTTCGGTGGGTGATTGGTCGGCTAACAAAACCTCGAGAGGTGAACGCGAACGGACATCGGTCGCGCTGTAGCCCAGAAGTTTTTCCGCACTTTGATTCCAGTAATCGAATGGTGTGGTCAGATTGATGGCAGCATCCCGAAAATGAACAACCGCAATGGCATCCGTAGCCACATCCAGCAGCTCGGCTTGGTTGCGTATCTGGGTTTGGGCTACCTCAAGGGCGTTTACTTGTCGCCGCAGTTCCATTTGGTTAACCACTTGTTTAGCAAGCAATGCCAGGGTTTTGAGTTGCTGGGGTTGCAATTGACGCGGCACGGTATCAATGACGCACAAAGAGCCCAACACTTCACCCGTTGGTGTGACCAATGGTGCCCCCGCATAACAGCGAATATGGGGCGAGCCGGTGACGAGCGGATTGTTAACAAAACGCGGGTCAAGCTTGGCATCAGGAACCACCAGCAAGCTGTCGGGGTTCGCGATCGTGTGGTTACAAAAGGAGACTTGGCGCGGTGTTTCGCGGACATCTAAGCCCACACAGGCTTTGAACCACTGCCGATCGCGATCAATTAAACTGACCAAGGCAATTGGCATATCACAGACTTGGGCCGCTACTTCGACCAGCGCATCAAAAGCAGCCTCGGGCAAGGTGTCGAGGATTTGGTAAGCGTAGAGAGCCTCAAGACGGCGGGTTTCATCCAGCATGTTGTCCTTGGAAATGCCTGGGCAGCAACGATGAGCGACTGACAACGGCGGGCTGAACCTATGCTAACGGCAACTTATGGTTTGCCTACGTAATTTTCATCACATTACTGTTAACTTAGCGAAAAGCAGGCCTGTACTCAGCGCCCAGGTGCAATCAATATCTCTCCCTGACGAGGATCTCTAAAGTTATTAACAGGGTTAGACTCTACTCTATAGTTTTGTCTATAGTTTTG
>CAZAGN010000032.1:12873-18803 GCA_964484905.1 uncultured bacterium
CTCTAAAGTTATTAACAGGGTTAGACTCTACTCTATAGTTTTGTCTATAGTTTTGTCTATAGTTTTGCGGCCATAGCTCTATGGCTATAATTTTCTGGTCAAAGCTTTATCACTCAAGCTTTGCGGTAAATTTAAGGCTGTTTGGTGCGTGATATGCCTGATCTACTTAATTAGGAAACAGCCTGATCTACTGGATTGCTAAAACAGCTTTAATAGTCAACTGTTAGCTATTGAGACGTTGCTACTCGTCTGCTAAAAAGCACTGGGCTTGGAAACGCAGATGCATTAAATGGTCGTAGAAAGGATTCAGCTTGCAAAGAGGTGGAATCCGCAGTGAAAGTCCAAACAGATTAACCTGGCGGGCGAATGGACATTGAGTGGGAATCAGGCGACAGATCCAGGTAGCTACCGTTCGATTCTGGATTCTCAGAGAGGAATTTACTGGGTTGAAATCGCCTGCGTTGCAATCAGAAGCTGGATGTTGATGGAGCTGCTTTTGAGCTATGAGCTGATTCATACGTGCTGCATTAATCTCTACAAAACTACTCTAACAACGAGGTACATTAGTGTAAAGTCAATGATTTTAATAAAATTAATAGATAAAAGTCTATATATTGTGACATTGTTATTGAGGGGATTTGCCAACCGCAACGTGATCAGTGCTCACGTAGTGTTTCACAACGATTCAAGGTCTGATGAGATTCGCGATTATGGGCATCTGTCCAGGAATCTACAGGAATCTATGGGGGTATCTGCCACAACACGTTGTCTTGGAAGGCGTGACTACCCTAGTCTTTCGCTGCCAGCCTAAGATCTCAGCCTAAGATCTACAGTAAGAATAGCTCTCTTCTGTAATCGCGGTGGTACTTTCATCCCTCTGGCCAGCCTATGCTGTGTGGCGGCGGCATCTGGCGGTCTATCGCCAAACCTGGCTGGTGAATTGCTTGCCACCGATTTCCGAGCCGGTTGTTTATCTCCTGGCTTTTGGCCTCGGGTTTACGCCCATGGTCAGCGAACTGCGGTATCTCGGGGTCGCGATCGACTACCCGCAGTTTCTTGCCCCGGGCATGATCGCCGTGGGGCTGCTGTTTCAAAGCTTTTTTGAAGGTGCCTATGGCAGCTTTATTCGGCTGAACTATCAGCGCACTTGGCAGGCGATGCTGACGACGCCGCTTACCTTTAGGGATGTGTTTATTGGTGATTGGCTGTGGGCAACAACGCGGGGTTTGATTGCGGGTTTGCTCACGGCGGCTGTGACGATTGTTTTGGGTCTGTACAGTATCCAGGGGCTTTTACTGGCGTTGCCAATGCTGGTTTTGGGGGGTCTGTTATTCGCGGCTGTGGGTCTCTACACGGCTGGCCTCGTAAAAACCATTGACCAAGTCAATGTGCCTGTGTTTTTGTTTATTGTGCCGATGTTTGTTCTCTGCGGTACCTATTTCCCCCGTGATAATCTACCGCCATGGCTACAACTGTTGACGGCGCTGCTGCCCCTCTCGACGATTGTTGATACGCTGCGCTGGCCGCTGGGTTTACCAACATCATGGGCCTGGCAAGTAGTGTGGCTTGGGGTGCTGCTGGTTGTGATGACATTTTTGGCAGCCCGCCAACTGTGGCGGAAGCTGTATTAAAAGCAGAATGATCGCGTAGGCAACACCCTAAGCTCACCCAGAGGGCTGCCCTCTGAATGTTTGTGCTCCGTTAAGGCTAAACATTGCGCGTGTAGCCAAGCTACAAAATACGTGTGACAGGCTCACCGTGGGCGATTCACCAGAGGAGATGGTTGCGTGGGCTATGCCTCATCACGACGCCAGCCACAATACCGCCAGACTGACACAGGCGGCACAACTGAGTCGATCGCGACGGGAGGGGGGCAGCAGTACTGGATCTGTTGCCGCCTGACCATAACCCCGCAGTTGCATCGCAATGTAAACCTGCTCTGCCTTGCGGTAGCTGCGAATTAAGAGCGTGCCCAGCAAAGCCGCGAGGGTTCGCCTATTAGGGCGCACCAGACCGCGCAGACGTAAGGCTATTTGGAGGGTTTGAAACTGCTCGGCCAGCTCATCAATATAGCGGTAGGTCAAGAGCGCCATATCGGTGAGCAGGGAGGGTACCCCTAGCGATCGCGATGCCTGCAACAACAGCAACAGCGGCGTAGTTTCGAGCAACACCTGTGCCACCGTCATAATCGCGACAAACCGCCCCAGCAAGAGCAGCAGCAACAAACCACCTTCGCGGTAGATACTCAGCCCCGCCACCTGGAGCCACACTGTTGTGCCTAGCCAAAAGGGCAGACTGAGCAAGCCCACGAGCAACATGCCTCCCGGCAACCGTAACCGTTGCCACCAGCGCCGCCAACTCAACCCCGCAAGGGCGTACAGCCCCAAACTGACACTCAGCAACAAGGGCAACCAACGCCCATCCGTCACCGCCGCCATGCCAAAAATCAGCGCCATCAGGCTTACTAGCTTTGTGCGTGGTTCCCAGTGATGAATCACTGACACTAAAACGCCTCCAAAAGCTGGGGATAAGCCCGCTGGAGGTAGGTCACCACAGCCGCTGTCAGCGTGCCCTCAATCAGCATCAACGGCCCATGGGCCAGCACAATCAAGCCAATCGCCCGCCGCTCGATCGCGACATCCAGACCCGCCCCAAACGGCCCCGTAATCGCCGCCATCGCGAAGCCAAAAAATAGCAGTGCCACCAGCCCCGTCGCGATCGCCCCTGCTAAAAAGCCGCGCAGCGCTGTGCCGCGTGGTGTCCGCCGCCAACGAAAGATCACCGCCGCCACCAAGGCAGGGAGTCCGAGCACAAGCGAGTTCAGCCCCAAGGTCGAGAGGCCGCCATGACCAAACATCACCGCCTGAAAAAATAATCCCACCAGAATCGCTGGCCAGGCATACAGCCCCAGCAGCGCCCCCATGAGGCCACTGAGCACTAGATGCACACTTGAAGGCGGCACCGGAATATGAATCCAAGAGCCAATAAAAAAGCCTGCCGTCATTAGTGCGGCCCGAGGCATATACACCGTTGGTGCTTGCTCTAGGCGTCGGACGATCACCCAGGTAATCGCGGCACTGAGGCCATAGCCTGCCACAACCAAGGGCAGGGGCACCAAACCATCAGGTAGATGCATCGCGCCGCCGAAAATAAAGGGCCGTGCCCACACAGCCCCACACAACTGCCGCCATCATCAGCGCCACTTGCAGCGGACTGTAGGCACTCGAAACTACGGGTGCTGTCGTCGCCCCTACATCACCGACAGCGATCGTCACCACCGAGCCATGGCCCGCCTGACGCACTTGCACTTCCCAATTACCCGGCGTGGGCGGGTAAAACCAAAAGCGCCCCTGGGCGTCGGTCAAAGCGCGACTGTGGGGTTCGCGCGGATTATCCGGCGCAAACACCGCTACCTGGGCCTCTGCCATCGGTGTGCCATCGTCATAGCGGGCTAGCACCTCAAAGCCTGTTGTCGGGCGGTACTCGATGGCAGTGCCGTGGGCCCAAGCCGGTTGCGATAGTCTAAATAAACTCAGCACGACAATGCCCTTCACCGACATGGCCCAGTTGCGCAACAACCTCATCAAGGAATGCCGCATAGCCCTCGGGCCCTAACGCCGCGCCAATCTCATCGGAGGTGACCTGAGCCACACCATCGACAGCCAAACTCGCGATTGGGTCAAACCCCAAAGCGGTTTGATTGAGGGCGTCATCAGCGGGCCTATCAGCATCACCAAAGAGGTGATCGAGGTGGAAGGTCATTTGCAAATCGGCTTCGCCCCCATCGTCCAAGAAACCTTTGCGCTCATCCCCCACATAGTCACCGCAGGTGTAGCGAACCGAGGCGAGAATCTCAAATTCAAACTCAATGCTCTCGCCGTCGCGATCGGCCGTTCCCGCCATGATGACGCTGCCCCGCTCGGCCACCGGACTCTCAAGGCTAAAGGCAATGGCGTTGTAGCGTCCTGCTGGTGCTGTGAGCGTTGATACAGGGATCACCTCGGCTTCAGCCAAGTCCACGGTGAAGACTTCTGCAGCGCTAACCTCAGTGCTTGCCACCAAATCACCCTCACTCAACGCTTCAAAAGGCGGCTCAGTTTGGTAAGCCACCAGATCAGCGAGACCGACAGTGATTTGCTCAAAACTCAGCGCCCAACCATCACGGCTCGTGAAACCCTCCACCGCCCGCTCTTCACCGCTAGCTGTCAGAGTGAGCTGACCTTCGGCCCACACCGGCGTTGCCAGCGTCATGGCCACCAAAGCGCTCGCGATCGCGAATCGAGACATACACCAACCACTCATCAAAGGTTTACAGTTCCCAAATCCTGCCACGAGTCCCTCAGCCTGACCATGCAGGTAGGGGGCATGACTGCATCCGCTAGGGACACTGGGTCGTACTAAACCAAACGCAGCAAAGCGGTATGTTGAGGCCGTTTTGCCCTTGGTTTTATCTGTCTTTATCTCAGATTCAGTTGTTTGGAGAATTAAAACAATGGCAAGCAAAACTCGCCTTAGCCGCTTGCGGGGCCTATTCGTGTTCATGATGTCATTGCTGGTGGGTGCAAGCCTGGCACTAACGGCCTGTAATGATAATTCTACTGTTGCTGTCGGGCCAGCTCCGATCCGCGCTGTGACCGTGATGACAGGTGCTCAGGTTGTACCACCTGTGACTGTCACCTCTACCGCCAGTGCCGAGGCTACCCTGACGGGCTCAAGCTTGGTCGTCAGTGGTCGCTTTGATAATCTCGAAGGCCCTCTGCGCGACTTTACCGTAGACCCTGTCGATAACCCCGATTTGAATGCACGCCTCACAAGTGCTGTACATATTCATATGGGCCCGGCAGGCGACAATGGCCCCTTTCAGTTCCCGCTTACCGTCTCCACAACTGATCGGCTTTCCGGCACGTTCACTGGCTCATTTACCCTCAGCGATGCGCAGGTAACGAGTCTACGCAATCAAGGTTTGTACTACGACATTCACACAGCCGCCAATCGTCCCGGCGAACTACGTGGTCAGATTATTCCCCAAGCCTAGACAGGCTGGCTGGTTTGCTTCCTTATTTGCTGCGATCCCCCACCGAGGGGGATTTTTTGTCGGCTCAGTCTTGCAGCGCTAAGCGTAGCCGTGCTCTTGCAAAAAGCCGAGACTGACGGGCTCGGTGCTCGGGCGTAGTTGTGCCTCAATATATTTAGCCAAAACATCCCCCTCAAGATTGACCGGATCGTGGGGGTTTAGGGCAGCAAGATTGGTTGTTTCGTAGGTGTGCGGAATTACGGCGGCACTGAAGTGATCGCCCCGCACCTCAGCCAGCGTCAGGCTAATGCCATTGATCGCAATGCTGCCCTTGGGTGCCAAATAGCGCAGCAGGCTGGGTGGAGCTGTAAACCACAACTCCCAGGCATCCGCTACCGCCGTTGCCCTAACCAGCTCGCCCATGCCATCGATATGCCCCGTAACAAAATGACCGCCGACTTTGCCGCCCACCCGCAAGGAGCGTTCGAGGTTAACCGGCCGCCCCGCCGCAAGGGTTGTCCGACTAATCGTCTCGGGCGAAACATCGGCCACAAAGCCCGTGGCTGTACGTTGGGCAATCGTCAGGCAGGCCCCATCAACAGCGACACTATCGCCAAGGGCCAAATCATGGGCAATGTCGTCTGTGAGGCCGTGCCAAATCACCTCGACTTGGCTCTGACTGCGACGGTAAAGACTACCTTGGGCTTCGATGATACCTGTGAACATAACCGTAACGGGGTAACGTTCCTTGATCATGGCCGAGCTTCGGCGACTCGAGTTTGTGGTAACACAAACTGGTAACGCCCATAAGATCTGCTCAAAGCTATCGAATTCCAAGCGTCACAGGAGGTTGGAGAGAGCTTTGTACCCGCCCTCTGCTATGGGCCATGCGGCACAAACATTCATATAACTCTCG
>CAZAGN010000032.1:18903-30287 GCA_964484905.1 uncultured bacterium
TTTGTACCCGCCCTCTGCTATGGGCCATGCGGCACAAACATTCATATAACTCTCGCCGCAACCTCAGCACAAGCTAATGACCCGCAAATGACCCGCAATGGAGACACCGACCCATCGCACCAAAGCCTGTACGCTAGGTGTTTGCACCGCACAATGCCCCGCCCTGGAGACTTGCCATGGATGACACAACCTGGATGCGCCGCTGTCTGGCCTTGGCGGAGCAAGCTGTCGGGCAGACATCGCCTAATCCAATGGTGGGTGCCGTGATTGTTGATGCTGATGGCATGGTTGCTGAGGGCTGGCATGCACGCCCGGGAACACCCCACGCCGAGGTTATCGCTTTGCAGAATGCTCGCGCTGGTCTCCGACCGACCGTAGGTCAGCGCGACCAGGGTGCAACCCTCTATGTCAACCTTGAACCCTGCAACCATACTGGTCGGACACCACCCTGCACTGAAGCCATCATTGCTGCCGGCATTCAGCGTGTTGTCGTCGGCATGGTCGACCCTAACCCTTTGGTCGCCGGTCAGGGGATTGCCCGTTTGCAAGCCGCCGGACTCACAGTCGAAGTGGGTGTTTTAGAAGCCGAATGTCAGCAGCTTAACGAAGCATTCAGCTTTAGCATTGTGCAGCAGCGAGCCTTTGGCCTCTGGAAATACGCCATGACCCTCGATGGCAAAACGGCTGCTGTCACGGGTGATAGTCGCTGGGTTTCTAGCCTGGCTGCCCGTACCTGGGTGCATCAGCAGCGTTCGCGAGTCGATGCCGTTGTGATTGGGGGCCAAACCGTCCGCCAAGATGACCCGCAACTGACCTGCCGCCATGTTGCCGGTCGCAATCCGCTACGGGTTGTCCTCAGCCATCGCCTCAATCTGCCACGTAACGCCCAGCTCTGGGATGTCGAAGCGGCACCCACCCTAGTCTATTGCGAAGCCCCCGAGCCACTCATGGCCAACTACCTCACGTCACGGGGCGTTGAGGTCATTGTGCTAGACGAATTGAGCCCACGTGCGGTCGCTGCTGATCTGTATCAACGCGGTAAGATGTACGCCCTGTGGGAATGCGGCGGTACCCTTGCTGCCGAAGCAATCGCGAGTGGCGCGATCCAAAAAGTCGCCGCAGTTGTCGCCCCCAAACTGATTGGTGGCGAAGCCGCCCCCACGCCCCTCGAAGGTCAGGGTATTCCTTTGATGCAAGATGCCCTGTCGATTATCAATACCCAGTGGCAACTGCTGGGTGATGATGTTTTGCTGACTGGCTACCTAGCGCCACGGCCAGAGGAAACCCAAGAGATGGGCTAGCTGGGGCTCGGGCGGTAAGGTTGGCACGGGCTCTGATTCGGGCACGTCGAGACGGACATGCAACTGATTGGGAGGAATGTAGCTCACCCGATCGCGCATGGCAGCGCTTGCTTGGCTCAAATCCAAGGTTTCTAAATTCAGATCATGCGGCATTGCGACCTGCACCTGGGCAACTCGCTGATCAAGGCGCTCAACCTCAGCCGTCAAAACCCTCAATCGCTCTTGTTGCAGGGCGTACATGGGCAAAAGACGGGTCAAGCTCGTTGTGGTTGCCGCAATGATGGCACTGTACACAGTTACTCTAACCAAACCCACTGTCAGCGAAGTAGGTGTTGCTGATGGGGTTACTGGCTCCGGTGTGGGCAAGGGTACAGCCGAACGGAGCGATGGCTGCTGCTGCGGGCGGGTGCCGGACCGTCTTACAGTCAAGGGTGGCGCAGCGCGTTCCCAATCTACAGCTTGATACTCAGCAGCGCGGTAAGGACGAGCCAAAATAGCCTTTTAGCAGCAACACCCCCCATTGAAGCCGATTTTGTAGGGGTTGTCATGCTTCAGCCCGGTTTTAGCTTTATGAGATCTTTATTTCAGAATTGGGTTGAGCCTAGCCCCTGTCTGATAAGTAGTCTAAGGCTCATGTTTTTTGCAAATTGGACTATCACACACTAGACCGTCACACATTGCTTTAGCTCCCAGAGATACCTTATCTCCCAGAGACTCATCATCGTGAGTCAAGGGGCCTCAAAAAGGCGCCTCGCTTTGGCAAGACGCCGATTGTTTCATTCCCTATTCTGTGAAATGTGTATTCTGTGAAATATATTGTGTGAAATAGGCGCTACATAGGCCGGTAGGAACGGTAGTTGATATTGGGAAAGATGTTATCAATGTACTCGACGCTGGCTAGCCAAGGCTCATCAATAGAGCCCGCCAGAATCGTGTCGTGCAGCTTATGAAAGCGCAGTAAATGTGACCGCGTTCGCCGTACAGCGTAGGGTACCATCGTGCCTGTTTTCATAATAAAGGCCCAGTCAGAGGATTGCGCCAGCAGCAACTCCCGCGCTGCTTGGTTAAGCGCCCGCCACTCAAGTTCGTCGGCAGCTTCGCGTTTGCTCAGCTCAATCATGCATTCAGTCGCCTTGTGCAAATGGGGATAAATCCAAGCATTGGTCTCATTCAGCCAATACTCATGAAAACCGCGTGCGCCCCAGCTCGATTGAGCCGGTTTGGCGACCTGTTGGGTCGGGTTCTCACGCAGGTAGTCGGCGAGGTGGGTCAGGCTGAAGGTGTTTTGGTCGTAGTAGCTCTTGCGGATAAAGTACTCCAAGAACCACGGCCCCTCGAACCACCAATGGCCAAACAACTCGGCATCATAGGGTGCGACAACCATCGGCGGCCGCCCCATCATTCCGTGGAGATGGCTAATTTGCTGCGCTCGGTTAAACATAAAGTTGCTGGCATGTTCAGCCGCTTTTTCGCGGGCCCAGTAGGGGTCATACAGCTCTTTTTGGCCCAGATCAAGGCCACGACCGGTAATTTTGTGATACTTGATGCCGGTGTTTTTGCGCTGACCGTTGGGCATGACGTAGGGCTTGATGTACTCGTAGTCCGACTCCCAACCCAGATCCTTATAGAACTCGCGGTAGGCCGGATCGCCGGGATAGCCCACCTCTGCTGACCACACCTGTTGGGAGGATTCGTGGTCGCGCCCAAAGACAGCTACCCCCGTTTCGGTAAAAATGGGCGCGTAGGTACCAAAGCGGGGCCGGGGTTTGGCATACAGCACCCCATGGCCATCGGTGAGCATGTAGCGCAGACCGACATCGGCAATCATTCGCTCCAGACCCGGATAGTAAGCGCATTCCGGCAACCAGATGCCGCGCGGCCACTGGCCAAAGGTTTCGTTGTAGTGCTCACAGGCGGTGAGGAGCTGTGACCAAACGGCTTGCGGATACATCTGCATCAGCGGGAAATAGCCGTGGGTGGCACCGCAGGTGATAATTTCAAGGTTGCCGGTGTCTTGAAAGTGCTTGAAGGCCATGACCAGGTCGCGATCGTAGCGCTCCCATAGATCGCGCACGCGGGCAAAGTGCTCGATATAAAACTCGGCTAGATATTTGATATGGCCAAAGGTGGCATTGCGCTCAGATTCGAGTTCGGCCAGCTCTTCGAGTTTGCTCAAGTAGTCTTCAAAACGATCTTGCAACAAGGGGTCGCGTAGCATCGATATCAGCGGCGGCGTCATCGACATGGTCAGCTTAAAGTTGATACCATCCCGCGCCAGATTTTCAAACATCTGAATCAGGGGTACGTAAGTTTCGACAATGGCCTCAAAGAGCCAATCTTCTTCGAGCACAAAGTCTTGCTCAGGATGACGCACAAAGGGTAAATGAGCGTGCAGAACGAGGGCGAAATAACCTTGAGACATAACTAAAGCTCCTTAATTTGACGAACGAGCACTGAAGAGATAGACCATCACAGACAGCTCAGAGCAGCGAACACAACCGGTCAAGAATCACAAAAAATCAAAAGATCCAAAGCTCATCCAAAGCTAAGCAGTGTAATGAGGGTATGGCGATAAAAAAGGGCAGCCATGCCTGACCGCCCGTACTCACGGCTGAACTCACCCTAGTGGGCTTCGGGAACCGCCTCTGTTTTGGTGTTGGTACGACGTTTGAGGGTTGCCCGATCAAAGGTCATGTGAATTTCGCGGTTTTGCTCAGCATCAGCGGCAACAGCAAAGATTGGGTAGTCGATGTTGCCGTCAGGGAAGGCCATATGCAAGCGGAAAGTGCCATCAGGGTTGAGTTTGACAGGACGACCGCCAATCGTGACGGTCGCATCAGGCTCGGTAGCACCATAAACAATCAACTCAGCATCGGCCACAAGCCAGAACTGTCGCGATCGTTGGGGCATCGCTTCGGAAGCCCCCGAGAACAGGCCTAAACCTGAACCTGAGGCCATCCAGGGCGCGGGCACAGCGGCACCCGTCAAGCCTGCACCCGAAGGATAGGCAAAGGCACCGGGGCTTTCGGTAGGCATCATTTGGCGGCTGCCAAACAGCGAACCGGCAACGTGAGTGGAGTCAAGTCCGCCAGCCAGCCTAAAGATTTCATCTGTAATGCGGGTACCCCCTACCGCTTGGGCAGTGCCTGCAGCAGCAGCTGCGCCAACAGGACCCGCCATCCCCCAGGCTTGACCCTTGTAGGGTTCGGCAAGCTTGGCAAAGGTTTTGCCGTGGCGGTCACTATCAAAAGGCACTGTAATAAAGACTTCGTCAAACCAGTCAGAGGGGTAGGTTGGCGGCACAGTCACAGACGCTGAACGGGCGAGCATCAACCAACGGCCATCAGCGCAGCGGTAGCCAATTTCAACAATATAAGTGCGATCACTGACCGGAAGCGGCAAATACCATTCGCGGGACAGCTCATCACAGGGGTATTCTTGCAAGCTGTGATAACCCTGGCTTTCAAAGGCAAGGTCCGTGACATCGTAGAGGCGCAGCGCGAGTTGCTGACCGCCTTGGCGACGGAGTTCGTCTTTGTGCTCATTGGGCACATCCCAGTAGGTGTATGCCCACTGGGGGTCGCGAGGTAGCAATACAATCCGACTTTGGCCGTAACCACCAGGTAGCTCACCCAGACCAACATCAACTTCGGCTAGGGCCACGGGGGGAGTGGCGTTGCCTACACTAAATTTGGTTCCTTCCACGGCTTCTTTTCCACCGGGTACAGGCGCATGGTTTACCGAAGGAGTGGCATTGCCTTCAGCAGCACGAATAGCGGCAATAAGTTGATCCTTGCGCATCCGGCTATATCGCGAGACGGCAAACTCAGAAGCAATTTGACGCAATTGACGCAGCGTCAGCTCCTCGAGTGGTGGACGATTCTGCGACATGGTGATTCTTCCTCACAGAGCATCAGGCGGCTTCAGCGACAAGCGTGGACCCAATAACAAGCGCGACCGAATGTGTGTAGACAACCAAGCCAACTCGCAATGGAGCACCCGAGGCTAAAAGACACCTGGGGATCGCTTCGGGATCGCTGAAGTTAACTCCATAATGCCGAGCCACCCCCAATTGGTCAAGGGCGGGGATCGCTTGGGGATCAATGCACACTGAGGGCACGGCCAGAAAACGAATGCAGGGTCATGGTGATGACGGGAATCTCAAATCGCGCTCACAGCAGGAGTTTAGAAGCAGAAGTTTAGAGAAGGGCGAAGCTAGAGAAGGGCAAAGCCTGGCGTACCAGACAAGGTACCTATGACTATGCCTCGTTACATTCTTGGGTGAGGAACCCGCCTGGGCTAGATGTGTCTGAGAATGCGCTAGCGTTGAAAGATGATTTCTCAGCTTCAAGCAGCTAACGCCATCATGGCAGCGGTCAATGCCGCCATGCCCCACCAAACTGACCCGATCGCGATGGTCTGCGACCGGCCAGAGGCCATCGCGAGGGCAGTGGTCGAGGGCATGGTCCAGCAACTCAACATGCCTGTCGCCCGCATTTGGCTGTATGACCCGAGTGATCAATCGATGCGGCTGGCGGCTCAAGCAGGTATACCCACCCCAGCCGATGCACGCCTGCAACACGTACTGCCCGATGATTCACCCTTGGGACAATTAGTACGGCTGCGGCCTGCTCTGCTGACCAACAACCTTAGCCATGAGCCTTGGGCGTTGCATCCTGAATGGCTGGAAGCGCAGGGCTTGGTGGGTGGGGCGGGCTACCCCATTAGCTTGGGGAATGAACCCTTGGGCTGTTTGTCGGTGCTCAGTGCTCATCCCCTAGAGCCCGAGTTTTTAGAAGTGCTGAAGCTGCTCAGTACCTACACCGCCAGTGCCCTTGCTCACGCCCGTCAGTACCAGCACTTGCAGCACCAAAGTGAGCAAGCGGCTCAACTGCATCAGATTAGCGAGCGTTTACGTCAGGCTGTATCGGTGCCTGAGGTGATTCAGACCGTACTTGACTGCCTCACGCCTCACTTGGGCGCAGTTGGCTTTGCCCATCTCCACGCGGGCGTCTGGCGCACCTTCGGCAACTGTCCGGCCGATGTCCTTTTGGCGCTGGCAGGCTTGCCTGAGGATGCGACCTGGCACAGTCATCCCTTGGCGCTGGTGGTGCCCCTAGTGTGGCAAGAGCAATACCACTGTGAACAGCTGGGCTTTTTGCTGGTGCCCCCTCGGCTGACGCCCGACCAAGAAACTGTGCTTGCGACTGTGATTATGCAGGCGGCAATTGTTTTGCACAAGGCTCAACTGTTTGAACATTCACAGCAACAAGCTGAACGGCAGGCGCTCCTGAACCGGATGACGTCACGAATGCGCTACTCACTGAATTTGGATGATGTTGTTCAGGCCACCGTAACGGAGGTGGCGGCGGCCCTCAATGCGAGTCGGGTCAGTTTTATCTTTTTGGAGCCACCCCAGCGCCGGATTGTCTGTCGACACAGCTATGCTCAGCCGGGTATTCAACCCCTCGATAACCAGGTATTTGAGTTAGCAGAGTTTCCTCTGCCCCTGGATATGCTCAATGAGGCCATTAGTGTACAGCCTTGGGTTGATATGACAGCCGTGGCCCGCCTGGCACCGGAGATTGCCGCCTACCTGGAGCAGTTTGATGTGCGCTCGCTCATTGATGTTGTCTTGAACCTTGGCCCTGGCAGCTATGGTATTTTGACGGTGCATCATTGTGCTGCTAAGACTGATCCACCCCGCCACTGGACGCTGGCCGAGCAAGAGTTATTGCGCTCTGTGGGCGAACAACTCGCGATCGCGATTAACCAGTCGCGCCTCTACGAACGAACGCAGCAACAGGCCCGGCGCGAAGCCCTGCTCAACGAAATCAGCAGCGATATTCGCAACAGTCTGGATCCGTCTCAGGTACTCGACTCGATTGAACAATCCCTAGCCGCCACCCTCGACCTCGAAGAATGCCGCATTCGGCTGGATGTTGCCGCCTTGGGCGATGCTGCCGATCAGTTGCTGAATGGCTATCCGCTCTTGGTGTCGCAGGCAGAATACTGTAACCTTCAGCCCCGTCTGCAAGCACTTATCCCTCGCGAGCGCAGTGTGGCCCTAATGCCCCTCATTCATGCAGGCGACTTGATGGGTGTGATTATGCTGGTGTCGGCGGCAGCCCGCCTTAATGCCGATGTGCTCTCGGTCGGCATCGCCGTGGCCGAACAGGCCAGTATTGCCCTCAAGCAAGCTCAACTTTATGACCATGCCCGCAGTTTAGCCCGGCGCGAAACCCGTCTGCGCGAGGTTGCCCAGCGCCTGACGGGTACCTACCCCGTCCAAGATATTATCCAGGTGGCCCTCGCAGGGATGGCAAATCTCCTCGAAGTGAGTACCTGTCAGTGGGTGATGATTACGCCCCTCGATCAGCCACCGGCAACATCCCTCGCCCATTTACCGTTGCCCGAAGCGGCGACTGCCCCCGCCCCCCAGTTGTATAGCTTGGTCTATACGGCTGCGGGGATAACGCCGTCCCCTTTGAGTTCTGACCTCAGTTGGTTAGTGCTGCTGCATTGCTACGGCAAGCGCCAGCCTCTGCTTTCAGACGACACGATCAAGCTGCCTTCAGGCGCGGCCATTGAGGGCCGGTTGCTGGCAATTCCGGTATTTGTTGATGATCAAGTCAGTGGTGTCTTGCTGGCCCATGAGCGCAACCATCCCTACGACAGCGCCGAGGTGGAGTTGATTCAAACCTTGGCCGATATGACAGCGGTGGCCATTCAGCGTGCCAATTATTACGAACAAGCCCGCCGCCAAGAAGCAACCGCCGCGACCATGCGTGGCCTCACTGAAGGGCGTGAAGCCGAAAGTCGGCGCTTAGCAGCGGATTTGCACGACCAAACCCTGGCCGATTTGGGTGCGCTCTCGCGGCAAATGCAGCACAGCCTCAGTCAGGGTATTGAGCCTGCGGCCCTGGCGATGATGAATCAACAACTGATCGAAACCATCGGCGAGCTGCGGGCGATTGTCGAAGATCTGCAGCCGACGGCGATGCGCGCCTTCAATATGGAATCAGCCCTACGCAGCCTCCTCGAACGGGCTGCCCAACGATCGCGATCGCCCCTGGTCACCCGTTTTGAAGATCGCTCCCAGGGTCATCTGCAAGATCTAGAACGCCTCAGCCAGACGACCCTTTTCCGGATTGTTCAAGAAGCCCTGACCAACATTGTCAAACACGCCGCTGCCAGTCGCGTTGATTTCAGTATTGTTTACCATACCGAACCCACATCGCACCTAGAGGTCAAAATTATTGATGATGGCAAGGGGATGCCCACGAACCCGCAGCGCCAAGGCTCCCACGGCCTCGCCAATATGCGCTACCGAGCTGAGTTGATTGGCGCTAGCATCACCTGGCGACCGCGCCGCCAAGGCAGTGGTACCGTCGTCAGCCTCAGCGTGCCCGTCACTCCAGCCAATACCATGGCAGCCTCCGTCCCAACAGTCCTCAGCTAAGCCCTGCATTAAGAAACATCACTATTGACCGATTCGCGTGCCCTTGAACGGTGGCGCTCTTCAGAAGGCGGCAAAAGCCACGCTATTCTTAGGAGAGATCGCTCACCTTGAGGCTACTGTCGTGCTTGAACCCCTTCTGCTCGGAATTGTGTTGGGTATGGTTGTCGTCACCCTCACGGGTCTGTTTGTTGCCGCCTACCGCCAATATCGCCGCAGCAACACCCTCGGGCTCTAACTCGTGCAGGTACGCCGCAGTCACACTGCTTTGCAAGCAGCCTTGCAGCAACGCCGAACCCGCAAAGCTGTGTCTGTTGGCTTTGTGCCAACCATGGGGGCACTCCATCCTGGGCACCGCGCGCTGATTGACCAAGCTCGCGCCGAATGCGATGTGGTGGTCGTTAGCATCTACGTCAACCCGTTGCAGTTTAGCCCCCACGAAGACTTTGCCCAATACCCTCGCAGTGAAGCCGCTGATCTGGGCCTCTGTGAAGCAGCTGGGGTTGATATTGTTTTTCTGCCGATGGCGCTCGACCACACCGATGTGGTGGTGGCAACGCCACCTAAGTATTTGCTGGAGCACCTGTGTGGGCCGTGGCGTCCGGGGCATTTTGAGGGTGTGCTGACAGTCATTACCCAACTTGTACACATCGTTCAGCCCGATACCCTCTACCTGGGCCAAAAAGATGCCCAGCAGGTTGTCTTGATTCGGCATCTGTTACGCAGTTGGTACGCACCGATCGGTGTACGGACAGTACCCACAGTGCGGGAAGCCTCCGGTCTAGCCCTCAGCTCGCGCAATCAATACCTCACAGAGTCCGAGCGAGAGCGTGCCCCCCAAATTTATGCCGCCCTGATGCAGGCCAAAGCGGCCTTTCGCGCCGGTGAGCGCCAGAGCCAAGCGCTCCTTGCGCCCGTACAAGCGCACCTAGAGGCTCACAACCTGCGTCTGCAATACCTTGAGCTGGTTGACCCCGAACGTCTGCAACCGCTCACGACGATCAATAAAGCCGGTCTGTTGGCGGTAGCTGTTTGGTTGGGCAAAACCCGCTTGATTGATAATCTGCTGCTGCGTGTACCCCAGGCCATAATCGCGATCGATGGGCCTGCTGGGGCCGGTAAATCTAGCGTGGGTCGCCGGGTTGCTGCCACCCTCGGCATGGTCTACCTCGATACGGGCGCTCTCTATCGCTCACTGACTTGGCTGGCCCAGAGTCAGGGGGTTTCGATTGATGACGAACCCGCCCTCGTTGATCTGGCGGTGGCGATGGATATTCGCCTTGCGCCTCAAAATGATCCGCGCTTTCCAACACAGGTGCTTGTTAATGGCACCGATGTCACCCAAGCAATCCGCAGCCAAGCCGTGACAGCGGCTGTTTCGACTGTGGCCGCCCACGCCTATGTCCGCCAAGAAATGCTGGCGCGGCAACGTGTCCTTGGTGAGCAAGGCCCCAGTGTTGTCGAAGGACGTGATATTGGCACCCAGGTTTTTCCTGAAGCCCAACTAAAGATTTTCTTGACGGCTACAGCCGAAGAACGAGCCCGTCGGCGTTTGCGCGAACTCGAACAGCAGGGCGAGGCCATTGATCTCGAAACCCTGATTAGCCAAATCGAAGCTCGCGATCGGCAAGACCGTGAGCGCCCTGTTTCGCCGTTGCTGCAGGCCGAAGATGCGATTGAGGTTTTGACTGACGACTTGAGTCAAGACCAAGTTGTTGAGCGAATCGTCGAACTCTTTCAGACGGCTTCTCACTAAGCCAGTGCAACAGGCTCCGGCAAACGGAAGAGTCGGCGCGCATTCGCTGTCGTAATTGCCGCCAGCTCCTCAATGCTCAGCCCCCGCACGGCTGCTACTGTTTCGGCCACATGGGCAACAAATGCCGGTTCGTTACGCTTGCCCCGATGGGGCACGGGTGCTAGAAAGGGACAGTCTGTTTCAATCAGCAACTGCTCTAGGGGCACCATCTGCAGTGCTTCGCGGATGCTGGTCGCATTTTTGAAGGTGATAATGCCGCTAAAGCTAACAAACATACCCAGCTCAACAAACCACTCAGTTTCGGCGGCTGTCCCTCCCCAGCAGTGCATCACACCGCGTACAGGTCCGACAGCCTGCAAAATCTCACGGGCTTTAACCGCTGCATCACGGCAATGAATGATCAATGGCAGATCACGTTCTTGGGCGATCGCGATTTGAGCGCGAAAGGCTTCTTCTTGCAGATCGGCATTCTCGGCCTTAAAAAAGTCCAGTCCGGTCTCCCCGATCGCGACCACCCGCGCATCACCTTCAGCCTGCTCCCGCATCAGAGTCGCCAACTCGGGCAGCCAACGATCGGCATCCAGTGGGTGCAAGCCCGTGGCAATAAACACCTCCGGATAGCGATCAGCAATCGCCTGCAGCTGCGGAAACTCACCCGGATAGACACAGGCATGCACAAGCTGCTGCACACCCACGGCTCGCCATTGAGCCGCCACCGCATCCAGATCAGGCTGGAGCGCAGCGTAGTTCAGATGAACATGGGTATCAATCAGCGCTGCTGCCATCGTGTCTAACCTAGTTGCTTCACAGATCTTAGCCTAGGGAGTGTCATCAAAAGGGGAATAGAGTAGAAGGAGGCAAGTAAAGA
>CAZAGN010000033.1:0-2868 GCA_964484905.1 uncultured bacterium
AGGGGTTGTGCCGGTAGGTGGCGGTAATCAACATCGGCTAGGGGTGCCGGATCAAGGTCGCGATCGCCCAAGATAATCACCCGAGCATTACCGAGGCGGGCTTGACTGGCCACATGCTCCAGCACGGCAGGCTCGCCATCCCAAACAGCAACCAGATGTTGCCGCGTAACACGCTCAACTTGAGTCAGATCAACAGTGCCTCGTTCGAGCAGTTTGGGCGCAAAGGTCGGAATCGCCCAAGCACCCAAAGGTGCTGTCACTAAAACCGAGAGGGTCGCGATCGCGAGTATTACTTCGCCCCCCGCAATACCCGCACTCAATGGCACCGCCCCAATCGCCGCCTGCACCGTTGCCTTCGCCGAATTACCTGCCAGCAAAAAGAGCCGCTCGCGGAGCGTCCAGTTACTGCCCAATGTAGCCAAATACCAGCCAAGTCCCCGCCCGACAACCGTTGTCAAAATCAGCAACAGTAAGCCTGGCAGCAAAACGCCACCCAAATCATTCAGGACAATCGCCGCCCCCAACAAAATAAACAAAAATAACTCGGCCACCGTCCACAACACTGCAAAACTTTGGCGTAACAGCCGCCCCACCAGCGCCGATTGGTCGGCCACAACAAAGCCCAGCATCATGACAGCCAAGTAACCCGATAGCCAAGGGAGAAAGGCAGGGAGGGCAACGAGGACAAGCGATAATGCTGCTGTCAGCACACTCAGTGCAAATGGTGCCAGGTTCTGCCCCAAGGCGACCAAGCGCCCCAAGCCATAGCCCAACACTAGCCCTGAGCCAATTTGAAGCACTACCTGCACCGGAATTTCTGCCGGCCTGAGGCTACCGCCCGTCATGACCCCCAGCGCCACACTAAAAAGCGTCAGTACCACCACATCCGAGACAGCGCTACCACTCAAAATTGCATCAGGAATCCCTTTGGTTACCCCCCAGCCCAACTGCTTAAGCCGCAGCATTCCGGGCACAATCACGGCCGGTGATTCAGCACTCAGAATGCACCCCAACAGCAGACTGCTTGACCCACTCAGACCCAGCAGCCAGGGGGCTAGCAGCACCACACATAGGCCCTCACACAGCGCGGGCAAAAAGCCTAACCGCAGAGCCACCGTTCCTTGCTGCGCCAGCTTCTGCCGACTCAAGCCCAAACCGGCTTTCATAAGAATGATCGCTACCGCAATTACGCGCAGTTCGGGTGCAGCCGCCAGTACCGAAGCATCAATCGCATTCAATCCCTGCGGACCGATCGCGAGACCCGCCCCAATCATCCCCAACAGGGGCGGCAGACCCAATCGGCTCGCAAGCTGACCCGAGACAAAGCCAATGGCCAGAATCAGCGCCACACTCAAAATCATGCTGCTGCCCTAGGTACTCTGGGCAAGCATAAAGGATTCCTGCGGCACCAATATCTCCAGCCAAAAATATCCAGTATCCTGAGCAGCATCAATCACAGAGGTTTAGCGATGGCGGAAAATTCCCCATTGAGCTCCTTTTTTGACTTAGAGCGTTACCAGACCACCATCCGCACTGAAGTCTTGGCGGGGGTAACGACCTTTTTCACCATGGCCTATATTTTGGTCGTCAATCCTGGCATTCTTTCTGATGGTGTTTTCCTAACAGAATCGGGCGACTTATTTCCCGAGCTGGCTTTTGCCACCGCCGTATCCGCGATGTTGGCAACCCTCTTCATGGGGCTTTATGCCAAGCTGCCCTTCGCCCTCGCACCCGGCATGGGTCTCAATGCCTACTTCACCTACGGCGTTATTTTGGGCCTCGGTATTGATTGGCGGGTGGCTCTCGCTGCCGTCTTTATTGAGGGGATTCTTTTTGTTATCCTGACCCTGACCAACGTCCGTACCTACATTGTCAGGATTATTCCAACCGCCATCAAGCACGCAATCACGGCTGGGATCGGTATCTTTATTGCCTACATTGGTCTCAAGGCCGCTGGCATTATTACCGAGAGCCCAGCCACAACAACAACCCTGGGCGATTTGCGCACACCCAGCACCGCGATCGCGATCTGGGGCATTGTCATCACTTCCGCCCTTCTCGCCCGTCGCATCAAAGGCGCTCTGCTGTGGGGCATCCTCGCCACCGCCATCCCCGCTTGGATTTTTGCCGTTGCCCCTTGGCCCGAAGCCCTCATTGGTTTACCCCGCTGGCCCGGTGCTTTGGTGGGTCAAGCCGTAGTTGGTTTGGGTTCGGCCTTCAGCGGCAACCTCGTCCAACTTTTGACCGTGGTTATTGCCCTGCTATTTGTGGATTTGTTCGATACCATCGGCACCCTCACTGGCTTGGGCTCCCGCGCTGGCTATATCCAAGAGGATGGCACCTTCCCCAATGTCGAAAAAGCCTTTATGGCCGATGCTTTGGGCACCACCGTGGGCGCTGTTTTGGGCACCTCAACTGTCACCACTTATATCGAATCGGCCTCGGGCATTAGCGAAGGCGGTCGCAGCGGTCTGACGGCTGTTGTCGTCGCGGCGCTCTTTTTACTTTCGCTTTTGTTTACGCCCCTGTTTGTCGCCATCCCCGCGATCGCGACCGCACCCGCCCTGATCATGGTTGGTGTCTTGATGATGAGCAGCGTCCGCTTCATTCAATGGGATGACCTCGCCGAGGCAATCCCCGCCTTTTTGACGATTGTGATGATGCCCCTCAGCTACTCGATTGCCGATGGTTTGGCTGTGGGTCTAATTCTCTATCCCTTGGTTAAGGCCTTTCAGGGCAAGGCCAGCGAAACCAATATCGGGATGTGGGTCTTGGCGGCGATTTTTGTCTTGCACTTTATCTTTATCTAGGGCAGCAGATGCCGATTGCTTTACTTAACTTGAACACATAGCTGGATATCTAGACTAT
>CAZAGN010000033.1:2968-4685 GCA_964484905.1 uncultured bacterium
CCGAAATAGCGGCCAAATTGCAGCTCATACACCTCATCTTCGTCTTGGGTCTCCACCTCCAGATCCGAACAGGCATAGCTCACGCACAGCAGCGCATAACCCTGCTGCTTCAGATCACGCGATAGCCCCATTGCTTCGGGCTGAAACAACTCACCCGATTTAACCCGTACTGCGCAGGTCGTACAAGCGCCATTGCGGCAGGCAAAGGGCAGGGTGGCACCCTGATTTTCAGCCGACATCAGAATGTAGCGATCTTCGGGCACCGTCACCGTATAGGTTTGGTTGCGCTGCCGATCGCGAATAACGACTTGGTGCTTGATTTCACTCATGCTGCATCCCCTGTCACAGCTAACTCGCGCAGCCAAATCCGCGGACAGACGCCACCCGGCAGCACCTCAGGCGTGGGCTCAATATAGACAATATCCTGCAGCAATTGACGAAAATCACCCGCCACCGTGGCCGATTCAATACTGATCCGCTCGCCCCCTTGCAGAAGCCAGCCATCAAAGGGCAAGGAGAACGATCCCTCAAGGGCACTCACCCCGGCATGAAGCGCGTGCAGATCATCAATCCAAATCACGCCTTCCGCCGTCGCGACGTCATAGCTCGGGTTCAGCTCAGGCTGACTGGCAAACACATGCAAGAAGTTACCGCTGATCGTCACCTTGGCACCCAAATCGGCATGACCCGTGGGCTGAGCGCCCATACGCTTTGCCGTTCCGGCACTGTGGCGGAAGTTGGCCAGTTGCCCAGCGGCAATCAGGGGCAGCCGCCGCGTCGGTGTGCCTTCGCCATCAAAGTAGCTAGGACTGAGGTTATCGGGGTGCAGCTCGTGATCATCAACCGACAGCAACGAACTTGCTAGCACACTGCCCAGGGATTCGGGCGTTGAAAGGCTCTGACGATCCAAAATCGCTTGGGCATTAAAGAGATTACTAAAGGCACTCAGCAAACTCAGAAAGGCATCCGGCGACAGCACCACAGGATACTTCCCGGTCGCGATCGGCGCATAGTCAAGATGGCTGGCGGTTTTCTCGGCCGCTTCCTGCCAACAACCGACAATATCCAGCTCTGGGAGGGTATGCGCCAGGCGATAGGCCCCCGCACTGCGCGGTTTACGGCCCGGCTGCTCGGTCTTGCTGTAGAGATACATACTGAGGCCGCCACTGGCTTGGTAGCGGTTGGCCCCTTCGCTATTGACGTAAAACCGCTCCGAAAGACTCTGATCAAGACCGTTGTAGGGCACACCAGCAATCGCCTCATGCGCCCCCAGTAGGGCTGCTTCAGCCTCACACAGGGTTTGCACCAACGTCGGCACAGTCTCTAGGGGTGTGCGCGAATCCGGAATTGTCTCAATCGAGGCCGTTGCCTCGGGGCTAAAATCAGGCGCAAATTCCCGAATACCCAGATCACTCGCTTCGGCGGCTAACTGCAATGCTGCCTCAAGCCCCTTCTCGGTCAGGTCACTGGTGCTGGCAATGCCTACCTGCTGGGTAGTGTTCCAGACCCGCACGGTAATACCGGCACGCTGGGACGCCTTTACCTGCTTGGGGGTGCCCTGGTCAACCTGGACACTCACCCTCTCACTGATGCCCCCAGACAGATCGAACTTGCCAATCCCTAGCGCCTTGGCCTGTGCTTGCACTGCTGCGGCAATCTCTTGAACCTGCATTGCTAACCTGCGTTATCTACTTTCCAGTGTAAAGTTATCTTTAGC
>CAZAGN010000033.1:4785-15621 GCA_964484905.1 uncultured bacterium
AAACAACCACCCGTTTAGCCAGATCAAAACGAGAACCGGCCACCAATAAATGCAGCTTCACACCATGGAGAGCGTAGGGGCGGTCTGCCGCTGTATCACGCACATTAGAATGCAGCCCTTGGCCATCCACAATCGTGACAGAACCTGAGCCCATCACTTCGAGAATATTGTCGCCCTGGATGATAGCGGCGGTATCTTCGTCTACACCCAAGCCCAAACACTCGGGATGATAGGCTACTGCCGTCAACAAGCGAGCAAGGCGATTTCGGTTATGAAAATGCTGGTCAACAATCAATTCGGGCAGGAAGCCCAAGCCTGTTTTCACTGTGACAATACCGGGCGATGGGGGCTCGCCGCTGTAGCCCCGCGAAATCATATGCTCACCCAAGGCCGAAGCACCGGCACTCGTACCGGCAACCACCGATTCGCCTCGTTGCCAACGACCCGTAATCTCACGCATCAAATCGCTTCGCCCAAGCACATCTGACAATCGCTCTTGATCACCGCCTGTAAAGTAGATACCCGTAGCTGTTTTGATCAGTTCTAGGGCCGCTGGATTACGAGCCTCAACGGGATTACGGACATCCAAAATCCGAACCTGCTCGCCCGGTGTACCCATATCTGTGAAAATACGGTAATAAAGATCGCCGAGAACATCAGGGATTCCTGATGCTGCCGGAATCACAACCAGAAAAGCCTCCCGTCCGCCCGAGCGTCGCCAGAATTCAGCCAGAATTGCACGATCATTTTCCTTGTCTTCTGCACCGCCAACGGCCATTACTGCAGCCCGCGTTGAGGTTAAGACTTGGTTGGGATCATTTTCGGTAAGGGGAAGTCCCATTGAATCCGTGCTGGCGACTGCAAATTTTACGGTACATGATTTTCTGAACGTTTGAAGGGTTTGCCGTATTTTTTCGGCGCTTCTCCGCAAAAACGCGGATATGTCTCGGAAAATCAAGCCTTAGAATCATGCTCAAGCCCCTAAAATTCAGGGCAGTAAAAGAAATCAGGCCAGTAAATCCCTCAGCGGGGCAGTGACGCCAAACACCTACCCGGAGCAGTTGATCGCGTGGGACGATCGCGAGTCCCTGCAAACCGCACACGTCCTTCACTGGTCTCGCCATCCCGTTGGAGACCGCTTTGTGATCTTGTTTCGCAATCCCACCTCAGGCTGTTTTCGGCTGAGTCTGTTTTCGGCTGAGTCTGGAGTGCCACAATGGGCGGTATGTAACCAAGGCACAGTCAATGTATCTTCAGCCTCACCAAGGCTCTTTGCACAAGCAAACTGACCAAGTCCTGCGGCAACTGGACGCGGTGCGGAGGCAGGCGTGAGTCTGGGTCTTTGGCTACTAGGCGATCAGCTCAATCAAGCCGCTGTTGAGGCCTTGCCCCAGCGCCCAGATGTGATTATTTTGATTGAGTCCTTGGACTGGGTGCAGCAGCGTCGTTACCACGCCCAAAAACTCGTGCTGGTATGGTCGGCCATGCGTCACTTTGCCGCCGATCTCGAGGCAGCCGGTTATCGAGTGATTTACCGCGAGGCTGATGATTTTGGCAGTGCTATTCATGCCATCAGCCAAGCCGAGCAACTCAGTGAGCTGTGGCTCTGGACACCCGCCGATTATCCCCTACGGCAGTGGCTCCAGACGCTAACATTGCCCTGCCCACTTACACTGCTGCCCAATCCGCTATTTTTGTGGGCTGAGGTCGATCTTCAGGCTTGGTTTGAGGGGCGCAAGCGCTGGCTGCTAGAGGATTTTTACCGCGAAGGTCGCCGCCGCTGGCAGGTGCTGCTGGATGGAGGCAAGCCCATAGGCGAGCGCTGGAACTATGACAGTGAGAACCGCCGCCCGCCCAAAACGGGCTTACAACCGCCGCCGCCCCTGGATACTCAGCCCGATGCCATCACCCAGGCGGTGCTAGCCAAGGTCAAAACACTGCCAACCTTTGGTAAGGCCGAGCCCTTTCGGTGGGCCGTGTCGCGATCGCGAGCCCTTGAACTGCTGCAGCACTTTTGCACTGTCAACCTACCCGATTTTGGCCCTTACCAAGACGCGATGCTCACTGATCAGCCCTGGCTCTGGCACGCGCTCCTTTCGCCTTACATCAATCTCGGCTTACTGCATCCTCTAGAAGTCATCCAAGCCGCCGAAGCTGCCTACCGTGGGGGACACGCGCCCATCGCCAGCGTTGAGGGCTTTATCCGGCAGGTCTTGGGCTGGCGCGAATACATGCGCGCCATCTACGAGCTGGTAATGCCTCACGACTATGCCAACAGCAACTTTTTCGACCATCAGCACCCGTTGCCCGCCTTCTTTTGGGATGGCGAAACGCCCATGAACTGCCTCAAGCAGGTGATTCAGCAAATTCAAGAGACTGGCTATGCCCACCACATCCAGCGCCTGATGATTTTAGGCAACTTTGCCCTGATCAGTGGCATCCAGCCCCAAGCAATCGAAGACTGGTTTCATGCTGTGTTTATCGATGCCTACGACTGGGTGATGCAAACCAACGTTCTCGGCATGGGTATTTTTGCCGATGGGGGCAAGCTCGCCACCAAACCCTACGCCGCCTCAGCGGGCTACATCAACAAAATGAGCAACTATTGCAAAGGCTGTTACTACGACCCCAAAGCGAAACAGGGCGAGCGAGCCTGCCCCTTCAACGTCTTTTACTGGGATTTTTTGCAGCGTCATCGCCCACAACTCGAAAATTTGGGCAGAATGGGGTTAGTTCTCGGCCACCTCGATCGCATGTCTGATGCTGATCTGGCCGTAATTCAGCAGCAAGCCCTCACCTGGTGGGAGACCCAGTCATGAAATGTCCGCGTTGTGGCGAAGATAATATCCGTGTTCTTGAGTCTCGCTCAGCCGAAGCGGGCCAGAGTGTTCGCCGCCGCCGCGAATGTAATGCCTGCACCTACCGTTTCACGACTTACGAGCGCATCGAATTTATGCCGATCATGGTGCAAAAGCGTGATGGCTCACGGGAATCCTTTGATCGCACCAAATTGCTACGCGGTGTGATGCGTGCCTGCGAAAAAACAACCGTCTCGATAACGGCGATGGAAGCACTGGTCGAAAACATCGAAGAGCGCCTCCAATTGGCTGATGTTCAGGATATAGACTCGCAAGAACTTGGCGAGCTGGTACTGGCGGGCCTGCAACCCCTCAGCGAAGTTGCCTATGTTCGCTTTGCCTCAGTCTTCCGCAAGTTCCAAGGTGTCAAAGACTTTGTCGATGAGTTAGGTCAACTCAGCGAAACTAAGCCTATGTCGACAGCCCTTACGGGTGCTGCCGACACCCACAAGTCATTGCTGTACTCCTAGGTTTCGATCATCAGCTCTTAGGTCAATCGTTTCCATGAAAGGATACCAGGGCGGCAGCAGTGAGTTGCCGCTCGTTTTTTGGCTGACTCGCTTAAAGTACGGTAACAGGAACTTCAGCATATCGGTTTACCGACATCAAGTTATGGGTAGTGTTTCCTAAACTAAAACTGTCAGCTAAAACTCCCCAGGAGGATAACGTTATGACACTCATTCGTTGGGAACCTTTACGTGAAATCACGACCCTACAACGTGATCTCAATCGTTTATTAGATGATCTATCAACCCCCAGTCGAGAAATGGCCGCACTCGTCCCACCTGCCGAGCTTGAAGAAACCACTGAAGCTTATCGCCTGCGCTTCGAATTACCCGGCATCAACCCCGATGCTTTGGATATTCAGGCAACCTCTGAGGCACTCTCAATTAGTGGTGAGCGCCAAAGCCAAGCCAGCTCTGAAAGTGGTGGCATCAAGCGTAGCGAGTTCCGCTACGGTAAGTTTCAGCGGGTCATTCCGCTGCCTGGCCAGATTGAAACCCAAGCTGTTGAAGCCCATTACGATGCCGGTATTTTGACAGTGGTTCTCCCCAAGGCCGAAAAAGAACGAACACGAGTCGTTAAGGTTGCTGTCAAACCTCTAGCGATTGAAAGCTAGGTATAGTCTTGCTCGTTCGACTGAACTTGGGCGCGGGCGATGTGTTACCAGGCATGGATGATGTGTGGCACAGGGCACCTCAAATGTCTAGGTGGTGAGAGTCAAGCACGTGGGGCATTGGTGATACGGCACTCATGCCCCTTTTCCCTATAACTCCCTATCCGGTGAGTGAGCTAGTCCCTAGCTAGTGTTGAGCCTTGCCAGTATTGAACCTTCAGCCAGTATTGAACCTTCAGTCGTTGATAGCCGATATCATAGACGCCGGTGCTGCAGACTCGGCATCTGGCTACGCACCTGCTGAAGTCGTACTGGATTAATCTCAGCGATCGCGAGGCCGGGTTTGTCACCGGCATCGGCCAGAATGCCACCCCAAGGATCAATAATCATGGCGTGGCCGTGGCACTGACGGCGATGGTAATGTGTACCCACCTGGGCTGGGGCGATTACGTAGCAAGTGTTTTCAATAGCACGCGCCTGGAGGAGAATCTGCCAGTGGTCTTTACCAGTGTAGGCCGTAAAGGCTGCCGGAATAAGCAGCACCTCAGCACCCTGAGCCGCCAGCATCCGGTACAGCTCTGGAAAGCGAACGTCGTAGCAAATCGAAAGCCCTAGGGTACCCAGATTGGGAATCAGCACCGATTGAGTTTGGTTCCCCGAGACAATGACGTTCGACTCGCGGTAGGTGTTGCCATCAGGTAGGTTTACGTCAAAAAGGTGAATCTTTTGGTACTTGACGAGGATTTCGCCGTCAGGGCTCACCAAGGTTGCAGTGTTATACATCCGATTGCCCTCGGCCGGTACCGGGTAGCCACCACCCAGTAAATGAACCTGAAAACGCTGCGCCATCTTTTGTAAGAACACCTCTACCTGCGCGGCAATCCCAGCAGCGTGCTCCATCCGTTCCTGCTCGGTGCCCATAAACGCAAAGTTTTCCGGCAGCGCGATCAGTTCACATCCCTGACGCACGGCCAGCTCAATCCACTCCTCAGCGCGTTGTAAGTTCGAGCTCACATCAGGCTTACTGGTCATCTGGACGGCGGCGGCAAGGTAGGGGCGCATAGGTCAAGCAAAGCGGGATGTCTCTTTCTATTAGACGCTGTTTGGGGGATCAATCACGCCTGCTTTAGCCCCGACTCGAGAATTCTCGCGCCATAATTTAAGTAACGACACGTAAAGATATGGCCGTGGTCTCTAAGGTTTTGTATGTTCGCCTCCCCTGTAATCCCATTTTTCCGATTGGGGCGGTCTATCTCGCCGACCATGTACACAAGCAGTGCCCCGGCGTTGAGCAGCGCATTTTCGATATGGGTACCTTTCCACCCCTCGATTTTCGGCGGCAGCTTCTAGCCACTATCGACGACTACCAACCCGATCTGCTGGTTTACTCTTGGCGTGATTTGCAGGTCTATGCCCCTGTCAATGGCCGTGCAGGCAACCCGCTCCAGAATGCCTTTGAGTTTTACTATGCCCGCAACCCTCTCAAGAAAATTCGCAGTGCCTGGGGCAGTCTCAAGCTAGTTTCGGCCTATTACGGCGAGCTCTGGCGTAATCAGGGTCTGGTTGAGCAGGGGGTGAAGCGAGCAAAGCGCTACAAGCCCGAGGCCCGGGCGGTACTGGGGGGTGGCGCGGTCAGTGTGTTCTACGAGCAACTGCAACATTCGCTGCCCAAGGGCACGATTGTCTCGGTGGGTGAAGGTGAGTTACTGCTCGAGAAAATAATTCGGGGCGAGGACATCAGTCGCGATCGGTGCTACGTGGTCGGTGAGCCGCCTCGAGCTGGTTTGGTACACGAAGAACCCCTGCCCCTCGAAAAAACCGCCTGCAACTACGACTACATCGAATCGATTTGGCCCGAGTTTGGCTACTACCTGGAGGGTGGCGACTTTTATCTAGGCGTTCAGACCAAGCGTGGCTGCCCCCACAACTGCTGCTATTGCGTTTATACCGTCATCGAAGGCAAGCAGGTACGGGTCAATCCGGTCGCTGAGGTTATCAGCGAAATGCGTCAGCTCTACGACCGTGGTGTCCGTAACTTTTGGTTTACCGATGCCCAGTTTATTCCGGCCCGGCGATATATGGAGGAAGTTGAGGATTTATTGCAGGCAATCCTCGATGCGGGCATGACTGATATTCATTGGGCAGCCTATATTCGCGCCGATAATCTGACGCCCAAAATGGCCGATCTGATGGTACGTACGGGCATGAATTACTTCGAGATCGGCATCACCAGTGGCTCCCAAGAGTTGGTGCGTAAAATGCGCATGGGCTACAACCTGCGGACAGTGCTCGAAAGTTGTCGCTATTTGAGAGCGGCTGGCTACGATGAAATCGTTTCAGTCAACTACTCATTTAATGTCATTGATGAGCGTCCCGAAACGATTCGTCAAACAATTCGCTATCACCGCGAGCTAGAGACAATTTTTGGTCGGCATAACGTTGAGCCTGCTATTTTCTTTATTGGTTTGCAGCCCCACACCCATCTCGAGCACTATGCCCTCAAGCAAGGCATTCTCAAAGAGGGCTATGACCCTATGAGCATGATGCCTTGGACAGCGCGGAAGCTGCTTTGGAATCCCGAACCCATGGGCAGCTATTTTGGTGAGATTTGCCTCAAAGCCTGGGATCGCAATCCGGATGATTTTGGGCGTGAGGTCATGGACTTGCTAGAGCGTGATTTGGGCATGAGCGAGCTGGAAGAGGCAATCTCTGCACCCTTAGCCGGCACATTCGTTTCCTAGACCCGATTGAGCACCCGAGCGGGCTGTCAGGCTTGCCTAGGGCTGTACACGGCAGGCAGTGCCTAAAAAGCTGGCAAAATTTTGGCTACAATCGCCCCAGAGCGGAGATAGTCGATGCAAACTGATGCCGTAGTGGGTACAGTCAAAGGCCCTGGCGATACAGCCAATCAGTATGTGTTTATCACCTCAGATCACCAGCAGGTACGGGCGGGTGATTTTGTCTACTATGTGGCCGGCAAAAACGAAATTCTCGGCAAAATCTCCGATTTGCAACTTGTTGATCATCTACCTGATCGCATTTTTGCCGATACCAACATTAACCCCAATGCGATCGCGACCTTAGTCGGCTTTTTTCACCCCAACCCCGAAATCTATGCCGTAACCGTGGATGTGATTGGTTACTTTCACCCCAGTCTGGGCTTCATGAACCCGCGCCAATCGCCGATGCCGGGGGCCAAAGTGTACCTTGCCAGTGATCAGCGCTTGGCTACCGTTCTCAACCGCAAAGCCGAGGGCGCTGTTGGTGGCGCACGTTTAGGCAGCTTGCTGTTGCGGGATGAGGGCGCTGTGCCGGTCATTCTCGATGTTAAAGAACTGGTCAGTACCCATCTAGCAATTTTGGCAGGAACGGGCTCCGGTAAATCCTACACAGCCGGGGTTTTGATTGAAGAATTACTGCTACCCAACAATCGTGCGGCTGTCTTGGTGTTTGATCCCCACGGCGAGTATCACACCCTTGCCGAAATGCGCGGCCACTCAGCCTTTCGCGGCGAGGATGGCTATCAACCTAGCGTCAAAATCTTTACGCCCGATGCGATCAAAATTCGTATTTCCTCACTGACCAAGCACGACATTCTGACGCTGCTGCCCGAAACCACCGATAAGCAGAAAGCCCTACTCGAAAAAGCCTTTCAAAAAATGACCGAGCAAGAGCACCGCTGGACGATTGGCGAGCTGATTGATCGGGTGCTAGCCGAAGATAGCCGCAAAGAGGACGACCAGCCCGGTATGGCGGGTCAAGCCCTGGAATGGAAGCTGGAGCAGATTGCCCGTTCACCCTACTTTAGCGATCGCGAACATACGGTCTTGCCCCGTGATCTCTTTGCCCCGGGCCAGCTCACGGTGCTGCAAATGAACGAGATCAGCCAAGAAGAGCAGCAGGTGATTGCAACCGCCATCCTGCGGCAAACCAACAAAGCGCGCATGAACACCCACAAGCAGATCGCGAGCCCTGGCGAAGATGACTATCTGCCGTTTCCGGTGTTTATGCTGCTAGAGGAAGCGCACCGCTTTGCGCCCGCCCACGAACCCTCGCGCTGCAAACAGGTATTGCGAACTATCCTCAGCGAGGGACGTAAGTTTGGTCTGGGTGTCGGCTTGATTACCCAACGTCCGGGCAAGCTCGATGCCGATATTTTGTCTCAGTGTATGAGTCAGTTTTTGATGCGGATCGTTAACCCCACCGACCAAGAAAATCTGAAGCATGGCGTCGAAGCCGCTGGTCGCGATCTCCTGTCCGAGCTGCCTGCCCTGACTAAGGGCCAAGTGATTGTTTCGGGGGTGTGCGTCAACACACCGATCCTCTGCAAAGTGCGGCAGCGCTTGACCCAACACGGCGGCGAAACCCTCGATATTCTCGGGCTTTGGCAGAGCTACCACAGCAGCCATGCCCAACAGGATCGGGCGAGTCGGGTCGCACCACCGGCCCCAGTCGCCAAGCCAACCGCAGTGAGGGGCCGCAGTATCGATTAAAAAGGGAATTCTGGATGCTTGAGAACTTCCACTCACTTGATTTCGCCAAGCCCTTCCCCGATAAACCCCTGTCGCGATCGCGATGGTAATAAACGCCAACACATCCAGATCGCTAGCTAACGACCGTCAGCAACCCTCTGTAACTGCTCTAGATCGCAGCCAACGATGGCACTCAGGTGAGTTGTAATCCTGGCAACAGGCCAGTTCCACCAAGCGATCGCGAGCAGAGCTTCAACTGTAGCCTCATGAAACCGCAGCCGAATCACCCGCGCTGGGTTGCCACCAACGATGCTGTAGGGCGGCACGTCTTTGGTGACAACAGCTTTACTGGCGACAATCGCGCCACTCCCAATCGTGATCCCTGGCATGATTGTTGCGGCATATCCCAGCCAGACATCGTGACCCACAACGGTATCACCCTTGTTCGGCTCATCGGCTGGAGTTGCACCTTGCCAGCCTTCGCCAAAAATGTAGAAGGGATAAGTCGAAAAGCCTGTCAGGGCATGATTGCCGCCATTCATAATAAATGTGACATCGCGGGCAATAGCGCAGAATTTGCCAATAATAAGCTGATCCCCCACAAACGGAAAGTGGTAGAGCACATTGTCTTCAAAGCGCTCTGGCCCCAGGGGATCGTCATAATAGGTGTAGTCGCCGACCTGGATATTGGCTGTGGTGATGAAATTCTTGAGAAAGCCCACCTGTGGAAAGCCAGGGAGTGGTGCAGGATTATTGGGGTCGGGGCCAATAGGCATAGATACAGATCAACGCTTGCGATATCCCATACTTTAAATAGAAGTGAGGCAATTAGAGCATGATGCCCTCAATTCAACTGACGACTGAGCTACAAGCCCGACTCGGAATATCCTCCGAGCAATTAGCTGATTTTTGTCAGCAGTGGCAGGTCAGTGAGCTTTACCTATTTGGCTCAGTTCTGCGAGATGACTTTTCGACTGATAGTGATATTGATGTTTTGGTAACGTATCGACCCACAGCCAAACGAGGTCTTTATGAAAAAATGAAGATGCAGGCCGATCTCGCGGCTCTCCTGAAGCGAGATGTTGATTTAGTCAGTAAAAAAGCAATCGAACATAGCCACAACTGGTTGCGACGTCAGAACATCTTGGGTACGGCTGAGGTCGTGTATGTTGCGTAATCGCGACCAAGAAGCATTGATTGACATCGTAGAAGCCATTAGGCTGATCCTTCGCTACGCTGACAGTGTCAGTTATACACAGTTAGCCCATAACACCGAGAAGCAAGACGCCATTTTGCGACGAATTATGATTATTGGCGAGGCAACTAAACGTCTTTCTCCAGGGTTTAAAGGAGAGCACCCAACGATCCCCTGGAAAGAGATCGCCGGAATGCGTGATGTCATTACACATGATTATGATGAGGTTGACATCGATGAGATATGGTCAGTTGTTCACGAGAATCTACCTGAACTTTTGACGTATCTTGAGTTGCTTGTCTGAGTAGACCCTCAGATAAATCTAGTTCGCTAACTGACCAAGACAGCTCACGTAAATGGCTGTACCCGATCGCGAAGGATGGCGAAGTCAAAGCGGCTTTTGGAGGCATGGGCGATGGCTGTGAGGATCGCTGAGACAACGACAGCACTGCCAAAGCTAACCAAGAAGTTGCCGCCGCCCGGAATGGCGAGCCAAGGACTAAAGTTGGGCAACGGGAAGAAGAGCGCGCCCACAGCAATCCCAACTAGACTCGCGATCATGGCACCCGTGCCTGTCAGGCGGGCACTATAAAGACCCGCGAATACAGGTACCATCGCACCAGCGCAAACCAGATCAGCGAGCAAAAAGAGATACAAGACGCTGTAGCCCTGGGCGGCAATGATAATGGTGGGGATCGACACAGCAACGATCAACCAGCGTGAGAGACCCATTAGACGTGGGCGAGCCACACCCCAACGATCCAGCTCGGTTGTCAGTAGGCTGCTAATGCCTGTAAGGAGGGTATCAAGGCTGCTCATCACCAAGGCCAAGCCGAGCACCAGCACTAACAAGATGCCCCAGCGCGGAAACACAGCCTTGACTAGGGCAAATACGGCCACCGATTCAGCCCCTTCGGTGACGCCCAAGCTGACGGCCACAAAACCCAAGACGCCTGCGATCGCGATTAGGGGCACAATCACCAAAGCGGCACTGCCAAAGGAACGCCAGAGTACCCGCTCATTTTTGCAGGCATAGACTCGCTGCCAAAAGCCCTGATGAAATACATTGGCTGCCGTAATCGCAATTACCAAGGTGGCCGCAAATTGCCAGCCCGGTATATGGCCCCAATCTAAAAGCACCGGCGGAATCGCAGCCTGATCGCCCCCATTCTGCAAGGCCAAAACCAAGACCAG
>CAZAGN010000033.1:15721-23917 GCA_964484905.1 uncultured bacterium
CCGGCGGAATCGCAGCCTGATCGCCCCCATTCTGCAAGGCCAAAACCAAGACCAGCAACAAGAGCGGCACAATCAGGACAAACTGGACAACATCGGTAACAATCGTTGCCCACAGACCACCCCGCGCCGTGTAAAGCAGAGTTGCGGTCATCACCAACGTTGCCGTAGCGGCCAAAGGGATACCGCCCAAGAGTTGCACCGCTGTGGCGATCCCGGTCAGCTCGGCAATCAGAAACACGACCATATAAAACAGAGCAATCGCGATCGTCAGCCGTGTCATGCCCGCCCCGTAGCGATGCCAGACATACTCCGTCAGGCTATGGCCTTGGGGCATCAAGCGCCGCAACCGTTGACCCAAAATCGCGATCGCGACTAACGGCACTGCCTGACCCACGGCATAGCCCAACAGCCCAGGCAGCCCCGCCCAGGTCACTGTCTCGGCCGGACTAAACAAAATCCAAGCACCCGCTACCGAAGCAACCGCCGTAGCAATCCCCAATCCGGTACCCAACCGATCGCGACTGCTCAGCAGCTCCTCAAGCGGCACTACCTGCCGACCGACCGCGTACCAACCCAGCAGCCCAAAACTGCCGAGCGTCAGCAGCAGCGTCAGCCATACGCCAACATCACCAGACAACAGCCCATCCACAGACAACAGCCCCGTACAGCACGACAAGGCTAGGTCAAATCAAAGAACCGCTTCCCTCCGCCGGTATCAACCGGTTCAGGTTCAAAGGGTTTGATCTCAGCCCGAAGGCACCCCTAGCTAGGCATTCACCCTACCACGGATACACACAGTGAGGACCAGCGAGGGGGATCAGCTGGCCTTATGTGAGGAAAACGCGACAAAAAACAGGCAGAAACATTTATTTCGTAGCATTTGCTACTTTTTAATGGTTGTGTGTATGATGGAGATGTGCCAAAAGGCATTTACTAGGAGAACACCATGAACGTATCTGCACAAGCCCGCCAAATGATGGTTATGAATCGCAGCCGTGCTAAGAACCGTCAACTGAGCCTTCTGAATCGTGCGGCCAGCGAAGCCAACGATCCCAACATCACCTATTGGGGCCATATCCAAGGCAAAATGCAGCCCACTTTCCGCGTTGACTACGAACGTAGCCACGTCACCATGAGCTAGTCGCTAGCCAAACTTGAGTTGTGCCCAATGTGTAACGCGAAGTGCCTGAGTTAAGAAGTGCCTGAGTTAAGTTTTTTGTTAAAGCTGACTGGGACTAACGTAACTATCCTGGCACCCCAACAAAAGTCATTAGCTCTCTAAAGTCCATTCTCTGTGTTGATTTCTGTGTTTAGTGTTGTCCCTGTGTTGTCTTAGATTTCCAGCACGTTCTTTCTTCTAGATGCATCAGCCCTTGGGTTACTCCGAGGGCTTTTTTGTCTGGATAGGTATTGCGAGATCTTGAACTTCTCAGTAAAGTTTGAGGGCAGATTGAGTCCATTACGTGATGCTGTTGGCTGTTAATGGCACCCTAATGCGTGGCCTTGCTCTGAATCCTAACCTGTTGCAGGTCGGTGCCACCTTTGTGCGTGAAGCGCTGACAGCACCGTGTTACCGCCTGTGGAGCATTGATGATCGCTACCCAGCAATGCTGAGGGTACCCGCAGCAGAGCTTGCTCAAGACCAGGCAGCGAGTATTGCTCTTGAGTTGTGGGAGATTTCGGCAACAGGTTTGGTAACAGTTTTGGCCCAAGAGCCGCCAGGGTTAACCATTGGCCGCATTCTGTTGGAGACTGGTGATCTGGAACTGGGTGTACTGGGCGAGCCGTGGATTTGTGGGGCGGCACAGGAGATTACCGCTTTTGGGGGTTGGCGTGCCTACTGTGCTGCGACTTGAGCCCGTGCTGCGGCTTGGGCTCGTACTGTAACTTCTGTAGATGGCTTGAATCATGCAGTCGCAGCATAGGTTGTAAGGGCGGTGATCAATGCTTGATTTTCGGTTTCAGTGCGGACGGCGACCCGAAAGTAGTGTTCACCAAGGCTGCGAAAGCTGAGGCAATCGCGGATGAGGATGCGGTGCTGGCGCAGGAGTGCGTTTTGCAGTTGGGGCACGGGCTGTTGGCTGTGGACGAGGAGAAAGTTGGCGGTGCTGGGGGCAGGTGTAAGACCCGGGATCGCGACAAGCTGCTCAAATAAGTGCTGACGGGTTGGCGGTAGCCAGGCGAGGCTTCGACCGCGAAAATCAGTATCAGCTAGGGCGGCGCGGGCAGCCGCAACGGCCAAACTATTGACGGGCCAGGGATCGCGGTGGGGGTGTTGGTCGGGATGAATGACGGCAAAGCCGAGGCGGAGACCGGGAATGGCCCAAAATTTGGTGAGGGAGCGGACGACGGCCACCTGGGGTAGGTAGGTGTGCATGAGAGAAATGGGTGGATCGACAAAGTCCATGAAGGCTTCGTCAACGACGAGGGCAGGATAGTAGGCGGCGAGGCTGTGGAGGGTTTCGGTGCTGAGCAGTGTGCCGCTGGGGTTATGGGGGTTGTTGAGCCAGAGGGTGGCGGCGTCTGGGTTTAGGGGCGGGCGGGTGGGCTCGTAATAGTGGATGGGGCCACTAACGGCGCGGTCATAGTCGCGGAAGCCGGGTTCGGGCAGGAGGGTAAGGCCACGGGCACTGCTTTGACGCCCCAGGTCGGTGAAGAGTTCGGCGGCACCATTGCCGACAACAAGCCAGTCGGGGTCGAGGTTGTAATAGTTCGCGATCGCGAGTTTGAGATCGCGATAACTGGGGTCGGGATAGTCGGCAATGCTATCAAGGGCGGCGATGATGGCAGCCCGAACGGACGCAGGTGGCCCGAGGGGGTTGAGGCTGGCGGAGAAATCAAGAATCTCCGAGACGGCACAGTTGGCAATCTGAGCCGCGCGTTGGCGTAAGCCGCCATGACGGGCACCGGCAAGAGTCATTGGTGGGGGGGAATGTCTTGCACACAGCGTAACCCCGCCAAGGGCTGGCGCGCGTCACAGACATACCAGTTACGACTAGCGATGTGCAGTATGGGCGGCTGAGTCGCCCAACTACCGCCCCGCAGAACTTTGTGTATGCCATCAAAATAGGTGGCTGAATAGCCCCGGTAGGGAAATGCCTCAAAGCCGGGATAACCAGCAAAGTCACTGCTTGTCCATTGCCACACCTGCCCCAACCAGTTGAGGTTTTGGCGCTGCTGGAGGTAACGCGCTGCGGCTTCCCACTCGTACTCTGTGGGTAAGCGCTTGCCGCTAAAGCGGGCATAGGCAGCGGCTTCGTACTGGCTGAGGCCACAAACCGGCGCGGTGGCTTTGCCGAGGCTGTAGCGAGGTTGGTTAACTCCAGCTTTTTGCAACCACTGCCAACTGGCATTGCACCACCACTCGCGATCGCGATAACCACCTGCCTCGATGAATGCCTGATACTGGGCGCGGCTGACGGGGGCGGCCTCAATCCAGAATGCTGCGAGGCTTAGCGAATGCGCGGGGCGTTCGTTATCGACCACGCTCGCGTTATCGCCAATGCTGAGGGTTTGGGCCGGAATTGCCAGCATGGCTGTGGGCGTCAAATCGGCAGTGATCGGGTCGGGAGACGGCATCGCTCCTAGGGCTTGGACAATCTGGATCGTTTCGGCGTGCTGGGCTTCGTGCTGCACCAGCCACTGCCAAAGCCGCTGCTCTTGTTGCCATTGCAACGCGGTTAAGCTCAGCAACCGTGCCTGCACCGCCGCTCGAATCTGCTCTAGCTGGTCAAGGACAATCGCAAAACTCGGTAACTGCTGTCGCTGCGATTTTGGTAAACCATCGGCGGCCCACAGTTGGCGATAGTCTGGGAACCACGGCGCTTGCCCACCGGCTTGCTCGAGCAACCACAGCGCTTCTGTAAAGCCGATGTGCCCCAAGTGCCAACCCACGGGGCTGAAGTCAGGATCAGTTTGCTCGGCCCACAGAGAGGTGCGCTGAATGATGGCCAGGGTTCGCGATCGTTGCGCCTCTAGTTCCTGCCATACCTGCTCAGGCGTCACGGCGCTGGCCCCCCGGCAAGTCATTTCTGGGCTAATTTCTGGGCTAGTCAAGCCAACTACTTAGACTGGCTTCAAAGGCTTGCAGAGCCTCATCCAGTGAGTCGTAGGCGTCGGTTGCTTCCCAGATCAGGCCGGTTTCGTCGAGGGCGCGCAGCATCGACTCGGCAAACTCATTGCTGCCAATCTCAAGCCAACCGCCGTAGGTGATCCACTTGGCAATTTGAGGAAAGCGCTCGTCGAAGGTCATGGCTGGGGTCATCGCTAGGCAAGCTCCGGCACTAGGGGCAGGGCATCAACGGTGGTACCAATATCATCGCCCTGAACGGCGCGGACGATGTTACCCGGCACATTCAGATCAAAGACCACAATCGGAATGTTGTTGTCTTTGCAAAGGGCAATTGCGGTGGTGTCCATCACGCGCAGGTTATCGGTCAGCACGCTCTGATAGCTGACGGCGACATAGCGGCGGGCGGCGGCATTATGAGCCGGATCACAGTCGTAGATGCCATCAACTTTGGTGGCTTTGAAGATCACCTCGGCATCAATTTCGGCGGCGCGGAGGGCGGCGGTGGTGTCGGTGGTAAAAAAGGGATTACCGGAACCCGCCCCAAAAATAACGACGCGGTTTTTCTCGAGGTGGCGAATGGCCCGCCGCCGGATGTAGGGTTCGGCGACTTCTTGCATCGCGATCGCCGTTTGAACACGGGTTTCAACGCCAGCCCGCTCGAGAGCATCTTGCAAGGTGAGGGCGTTCATGACCGTAGCCAACATGCCGACATAATCTGCTGAAGCGCGATCCATACCCCTTGCCGTGGCTTCGCGCAAGCCCCGAAAGATGTTGCCCCCACCGACAACGATCGCGAGTTGAACCCCTGCACTCATCACAGCGGCAATCTCTTGGGCGACCGCCTGCAAGACCTCGGCATCAATACCGTAGGCTTGCTCTCCCATCAGGGCCTCGCCACTTAGCTTTAGCAATACCCGACGGTACTTCATAGATGCCGCACCCCAATTCCTGAATTACGATACCAGCTTTTGCTCTACCGACTGTCACACCAGCCGAAAAGCCTCTCCCAAAGCCCCTCAGAAGCCTCTCAGAATTAGCGGTATTTACGGATTCCTGTGCGCAGTCAGCCGGACGTGTTTGAGTCGAATCCGTGTGACCTCATCGCTAGTCGAGCCCTGAAGTGGAGGTGAAGCGGCGTCTAATTTTTTGTTGAGACAATTCTGTTTGAAACGTGCCGATTTGAAACAATTGAGCAACATTGACTATAGTGGCAGGGTAGCAACCCCCTCGTCCCATGACAGCAGCTCTCCTCGCGATCGCGAACCGTGACTACGACCTCATCGTGATTGGTGGTGGCATCAACGGTGCCGGTGTCGCCCGCGATGCCGCCCTACGCGGTCTCAAAACGCTGCTGCTCGAAAAAGGCGATTTTGGGGGCGGTACCTCCAGTTGGTCAACCCGCCTTATTCATGGGGGGCTGCGCTACCTCGAATATTTTGAATTTGCCCTTGTGCGTGAGTCGTTGCACGAACGCGAAATTTTGCTGCGGAATGCGCCCCACCTCGTCAAGCCGCTCCTGCTCAGCATTCCCCTCTATCGCAATGGTTCACGCCAAGTCTGGGAAATTCAGGCCGGCATGATTTTGTACGACTTGCTCAGCTACGACAAATCCTTGCCCAACCACCGGATGCTCTCGGTTGCGACAACGCGGGCGCTGTTGCGGTCTTTGCGCGACCAGGAGTTACAGGGGGCGGCGCAATACTACGACGCCCAAGTTGAGTACGCTGAGCGCCTCTGCCTTGAGACCGTCCAAAGTGCGGCAGCAGCAGGAGCCGATGTCTTTAACTACACGGCGGTGAAGGCCATTCGCTGTGAGCCAGGACAGGGTAAGCAAGGCCGGATTGTCGGCCTCAGTTGCCGGGATGAGCTGCTGGGTACAGAAGTTTTAGTGACAGTTGGCGAGCAGACTGTCGTCGTGAACACCAGCGGCCCCTGGGTTGATCAGGTCTGTGGCCTGGGCCGAACGGCTGACGAAACCGTAGCCCTGACGGCAAAACGGCTGGTGGGTGGCACTAAAGGCAGCCACATTGTTGTCGATCCCTTTCCGGGCGCACCCCAAGACGCGCTGTATGTCGAGGCCCATAAGGATGGTCGGCCCTTCTTTATCGTTCCCTGGTTAGGTCAGTACCTGATTGGTACCACCGACTTCCGCTACGATGGCCCCCTCGACCACATCAAGGCCAGCAACGACGAAATTGATTACCTGATTGCCGAGACTAATCATGTTGTCCCGACTGCCAACCTAACGCGCCAGTCAGTATGTTTCACCTATTCGGGTGTGCGGCCTTTGCCCTACAAGGATGCAGGCGCGGCGGGCAGCATTTCGCGCAATCACATCATCCGCGACCACAGCAGCGATGGTATCGAGAACCTCATTTCGCTAATTGGTGGCAAGCTCACCACCCACCGCAACAGCAGTCGTGAAATTGTCGAGGCCGTCTATCGCAAACGTCGCCAAACGGTGCCCCCCTGCCGCACCGCCAGTACCCCCCTGCCCGGCGCACCAACGGCCACACTCTGGGCGGATCTTCGCGATCGCTACGGCGATACTCTTACATCAGCGCAATTGGCCTACTTGATTTCGGTTTATGGCGAACAAGCCCGCAGTGTACTCGCCCTGGCTGACGACAGCCCCGATCTCTGCCGGCCTCTGCTCGACGGTCGTCTAGAAATCCGCGCCCAGGTTGTCTATGGCTGGCAGTCGGAGTATGCCCGTACCTTGGTAGACTTTACGCGGCGGCGCACAGTGCTGGCGATGCAGACTCATTACGGCGAGGCGGTGCTACCCGCGATCTGTGATGTCTTGCAGCGCTACTGTGGCTGGGATGCGGCGGACTGCGAGCGAGGGATTTTGATGCACCGCGCCTTTATGACGGCGAACTGCTTGCCCGATTTTTGTGGCCAAGACACGGGCCAAGACGCCACTGCAACCACGGAGACCCAGCATGTCTAGCAATGCCTCTCAAACGATTGCCATGTTGGGTCTGGGTGCCTGGGGTTCAGCCCTGGCGCACCTGGCCGAAGCCGGTGGCAATCAGGTGGTGGGCTGGTCGCGACGAGGCACTATCAGCCTCGCTGAGGCGATCGCGAATGCTGACATTATTGTCTCGGCGATTTCGATGAAAGGGGTGCCCAGTGTTGCCGCCCAAGTCGCCGAGCTACCGCGTAAACCCGGTGCCATTCTCGTCACGGCCACCAAAGGACTCGACCCGAGTAGCCTGCGCACCCCTTCGCAAATTTGGCGTGCTAGCCTGCCCGAACACCCTGTGGTTGTGCTCTCAGGGCCAAACCTCTCCAAAGAAATTATCCAGGGTTTACCCGCCGCGACCGTTGTCGCCTCCGAGGCTGAAGCCTTTGCCACGGCCATCCAGGCTGCTTACTCTAGCGATCGTCTGCGGGTCTATACCAACACCGACCCCCTCGGTACCGAGCTTGGCGGCACCCTGAAGAACGTAATCGCGATCGCTGTCGGTGTTTGTGATGGCCTGTGTTTAGGCACCAATGCTAAAGCCGCCCTCGTCACCCGTGGCCTTACGGAAATCATCCGCGTGGGTACGCACCTGGGTGCCCAGGCCGAAACCTTTGCTGGCCTTTCGGGCTTGGGCGATCTGTTGGCCACCTGTAACAGCCCGCTTAGCCGTAACTATCGGGTTGGCTTTGGTCTGGCCCAGGGCAAAACCCTGACAATGATCTTGGCAGAGCTGGAAGGTACCGCCGAGGGTGTCAACACCGCTTCAGTCTTGGTCGATTTGGCCGATCGCGAGCACATCCCTGTGCCGATTACCCGCCATGTCAAACGCCTACTGACGGGTGTGATCACCGCCCAAGAAGCCGTCGAAGCTCTGATGGAGCGGGAACTCAAGGCCGAGTTCTGTGATGTTTAGCCCGCGATCTAGTCAGCAATAAGCAAAACAGCCTTTTAGCAACGTACAGTCATTCAGAATAAGTGTGAGATATTCCTCGGGGTACTTGAATTTCTCCGTACTCAAGCTCCTCCGAGGTATGGGAGGCTAAAAATATCTCATCTTTAGTGCAAGCAACTATAGCTCTGAGGCGGGTAGTTCAAGGGGCCAGAAATAGCAGCAGCGCACTTTCATGAATCAGCTCTGACACCCAACTCGAAG
>CAZAGN010000033.1:24017-28280 GCA_964484905.1 uncultured bacterium
GCCAGAAATAGCAGCAGCGCACTTTCATGAATCAGCTCTGACACCCAACTCGAAGGCTAATTTGTTTGTTGCAAGTCGGGGCTTGCTTCAGAAACCTCGGCGAGGTAACGCCTAGCGAGCGGTTTTCGGGCCAGATGGACATAAATTAGTCTACGGGCAAGGGAGATGTCGTGACACTGAATCGACGCGCTGTAGCGGCTTTGTGCCCGTCTGTGCCTATGAATCCATGCTGTCGCTCGCTGCCTGCCCCCCACATGTCTCTGTGTTGGTTTGCTTGACCCCCTATGCCTAAAAGCGCCAGGTTTCCCCAGCGCCTTTTCTGAGTGCTCTTTACAGGCAATAAGCGCTGAGCTTAGTAGGGCCACACCCAGTTAACAATCTCGGGTTTGTCAACACCGTGGGTACGGGCGTAGTGACGGTGCTCGATAATCTGATTTTTTAACCATTCCTTGGCATGGGCACCGGTTGTTTGCAGGTGCGGCACGCGATCAATGACATCGATCGCGAGGTTGAAGCGGTCGATCTGGTTGTCGATCGCGAGCTCCAGGGGCGTGTTGATATTGCCCTTCTCCTTGTAGCCCCGCACGTGCAGGTTGGCATGATTAGTCCGGCGATAGGACAACTTGTGAATCAGCCACGGATAGCCGTGGAAGTTGAAGATAATCGGCTTGTCGCGGGTGAAGAGGCTATCAAAGTCGCGATCGGATAGACCATGGGGGTGTTCTATCTCCGATTGCAGCTTGTAGAGATCAACCACATTAACAAAGCGAATTTTCAGTTCAGGAAAATAATCCCGCAGAATCGCTGTGGCGGCTAGGGCTTCCATCGTCGGCACATCACCGGCGCAGGCCATGACAACATCGGGCTCACTGCCTTGATCATTGCTCGCCCAATCCCAGATCCCAACCCCCTTGGTGCAGTGGGCAATCGCTTCGGCCATGGGCAAATATTGCAGGTGCTTTTGCTTGTCACAAACAATCACATTCACGTAATTGCGGCTGCGTAGGCAGTGGTCAGCAACGGACAAAAGGCAGTTAACATCGGGCGGCAGGTAAATGCGGCAGACCGAAGCACTCTTATTCGTCACCACATCCAAAAAGCCCGGATCTTGGTGACTGAAGCCGTTATGGTCTTGCCGCCATACGGTGGATGTGATTAGCAAATTGAGTGAGCTGACCGGCGCTCGCCAGGGTAGTTCTTCGCACTTTTGCAGCCACTTGGCATGCTGATTAAACATTGAATCGATCACGTGGACAAAGGCTTCGTAGGTGGAGAAAAAGCCGTGCCGCCCACTGAGGAGATAGCCTTCGAGCCAGCCTTCAAGGGTGTGCTCACTCAGCATCTCCATAACGCGACCATCTACCGCCAGTTCGCTGCCGTCGGCATCTTCGGGCAAATAGTCACCCAGCCACACTTTTTTGGCGGCTTCGTACACCGCGTTAAGGCGATTCGACGCCGTCTCGTCTGGGCCAAAGACACGAAAATTGGTAGGGTTGCGACGAATAATATCGCGCAGAAATGCCCCGAGTGGCTTGGTATTTTCGACTTCAATGGTGCCAGGCTTGGCCACATCGGCCGCGTAGTCCTCGAAGTGAGGTAGACGCAGATCTTTACGGACGACGCCGCCGTTCGCGATCGGGTTAGCACCCATACGGCGGTGGCCCACCGGCGAGAGCGCTTGCAATTCCGGCAAGAGGCTGCCGTTTTCGTCAAACAGCTCACTGGGGCGATAACTTTGCAGCCAATCCATCAAGAGCTGCACATGGTCGGGGTTGCCATGGAGATTGCCCATCGGCACCTGGTGCGCCCGCCAGAAATCTTCAACCTTATGACCATCGACAGTCGCTGGGCCTGTCCAACCCTTAGGTGATTTGAGAATAATCATCGGCCAGTGGGGTCGCTCGACCGTTTCGCCCTGGCGTGCTGTGGCTTGAATCGCTTTGATTTCCAGCACACAGTGCTCAAGGATGGTGGCCATGCGTTCGTGAGCGAGCCGTGGATCTTCGTCGGCTCGGCATTCCACGACATAGGGTGTGTAGCCATAGCCCCGGAACAAGGCTTCGAGTTCTTCGCGGCTGATGCGAGCCAAGATCGTCGGGTTGGCAATCTTGTAGCCATTGAGGTGCAGAATGGGCAGCACCGCGCCATCGCGGGCTGGGTTGATAAACTTATTGGAGTGCCAGGCAGTGGCGAGGGGGCCAGTTTCGGCTTCGCCGTCACCCACCATACAGGCCACAATCGTGTCGGGATTATCGAGCGCCACGCCGTAGGCATGGGAAAGGCTGTAGCCTAGTTCACCGCCCTCATGAATAGAGCCGGGCGTTTCGGGGGTGCAGTGGCTGCCAATACCGCCGGGGAAGGAGAATTTTTTAAAGAGGCGACGCATCCCCTCAGCATCAGGGGTGATATCGGGGTAAACCTCGCTGTAGGTGCCCTCTAGGTAGACCGGCGCGAGCACGCCAGGGGCGCCGTGACCCGGGCCAGCCATGTAAACAACATCGAGGTCGTATTTACAAATGAGGCGGTTGAGGTGAATGTAGCTGAAGCTCAGACCCGGTGAGGTGCCCCAGTGACCCAGCAAGCGCTGCTTAACGTGATCGAGGCTTAGGGGTTGGCGCAGGAGCGGATTATCCTTCAGGTAAATCATCCCCGCCGCAAGGTAGTTGCAGGCACGCCAGTAGGCATGGATATGTTCCAGTTCTTGGGTAGAAAGGGTTGGGGTTTGGGGTGCTGTTGCAACCATGGGGTCGTCCTCAGACTTCTCCCCCAGTGATAAGGGCTAATCCTGCGCTGGTGCCTATTCTTTGGATTCTTTTCGGGTTCAGCGTCGCCATTGATCTACCAACACAGCCAACCAAGCCCAACAAAGTGTAGCCTTGAGTACGGTACCCCAGGTTCTAAGTAAGCCGCTTTATAGGCACAGCGATCCTGATTTCAAAATACTTTCAAAGCTGGACACAAAAGCAATAGACGCCCCTGGCCTCAAAAGTTTTCGCCAGTAGAGAAACCCGCATGATACGTGCTTCATTACATCTTGCGTCAACTCTAAATCCTGAAGATAGTTCTGAGTACGTAGAGAGCCAGACGCGTCTCCGGTCAATCTGGGGCGTCCAAATCTAGCGTGCTTTTACTTGTGTCAGGAGCGAGCCAGAGAAAGTCCTAGGAGAGCCTTGGTGATACAGGCCTGGCATTGAGGGTCTGAATTTTAGGCTTGATACCTATCTTGACGCTACTGTTTTGTTACAAAAGTTTATTGAGATTAATGGCTATTAGCCATTAATTCGACATAGACAACGTGAGCTTTGCTTAATACTTTCTTAAGTCAGTAAACCACCATATAAGACACCGCTTCTCAAAGGCCCACCTATACTTAGGGCAATGCCCAGGCTGAGGCAATTTGTGGTCTTGGTAATCAAGTTCAGCGTCAGTATGCGTAACTCAGCCACTGAATACATCAGTATCGGCATTGTTTTCAGGAGTATTACCTAATGATTCGCCTTCTCGTTGGCATTCTTGTCTTTGTCATTAATGTCGTTTACGCCAAGCGCCCCTATCCACGCTTTTATGTGCTCGAAACTGTTGCCCGTGTGCCTTATTTTTCCTATCTGTCTGTCTTGCACCTGTACGAAACGCTGGGCTGGTGGCGACGGTCAGATTGGCTCAAAATTCACTTTGCTGAATCGTGGAATGAGCTGCATCACCTGTTGATTATGGAGTCTTTGGGTGGCGCTAATTTTTGGCCGGACCGTCTCCTGGCCCGTTCGGCAGCGCTACTGTACTACTGGGTTGTTGTGGTGCTGTATGCCCTGTCGCCCAAGTCGGCCTACCGCTTTATGGAACTGGTCGAAGAGCATGCCTATGCCAGCTATGACAAGTTCTTAACAGCAGAAGCAGAGATGCTGAAAACACAGCCAGCACCAGAGATTGCGATTCAGTATTACCGTGATGGCGATCTCTATATGTTTGATGAGTTTCAAACCTCTCAGGTTGCCGAAGCCCGCCGCCCGGTGATCGACAATCTGTACGACGTATTTGTCGCCATCCGTGATGATGAGATGGAGCATGTCAAAACCATGCACGCTTGCCAAGAGCCGCTTGATTTGACAGAGGTGGCGAGTCCCCACACAGCAGCTGTTGTCGAAGCACCCACAACGGGTACTCTGGTTGGTGAAGCTTAGACCACAATATCCATGCCAACATCAAGCCACGTAGCCTGGGTGATTGTGGCGCTGGTTGAGATGTAATCAACACCCAAGAGGGCAA
>CAZAGN010000034.1:0-1598 GCA_964484905.1 uncultured bacterium
CATAACCCCGAGCACTGTGTCAAAGTCGCGATCGTTGGTAAGTATGTCCAGCTTACGGATGCCTATTTGTCGGTGGCCGAAGCTCTACGCCATGCAGGGTTGGCTCTAACCTCTGACGTTCAACTCTGTTGGGTTTCTGCCGAAGATGTTGAGACCCAAGGCCCAGAGCGCCTTTTGGGCGATGTGGATGCCATTGTTGTGCCCGGTGGCTTTGGTACCCGCGGCATCGAGGGCAAAATTACAACGATCCGCTATGCTCGCGAGCACCAAGTGCCACTCTTGGGTCTCTGTCTGGGCATGCAATGTGTGGTCATCGAGTGGGGCCGCAATATCGCCGCGCTGGAGAGGGCTGACAGTTCGGAGTTCGATCCCGACACGCCCAATCCTGTGATCAACCTCTTGCCCGAACAGGCGGATGTTGTTGATTTGGGTGGCACCATGCGCTTGGGGCTCTATCCCTGCAAGTTACTGCCCAACACCCTGGCCGCCAGCCTTTATCAAGATCAAGTGATTTCCGAGCGGCACCGCCACCGCTATGAGTTCAACAACAGCTACCGCACGATCTTACTGGAATCAGGTTACGTGATTAGTGGCACCTCCCTCGACAATCGCCTCGTTGAGATTATCGAACTGCCTCATCATCCCTACTTCATTGCCTGTCAATTCCACCCTGAGTTTCGCTCGCGACCCAATCAGCCGCACCCACTGTTTTTGGGACTCATCCGTGCGGCCTTGCAGCGCCAAGCCATTGAAGTACCCACCGCCTTCTGTGCCGGTGTGTAATGTTAGGCTGCTGCCACGAGACGCCACTCCTCTAGGAGAGCTGAAGTTAGGCGAAGCTTGGCTGTGCCGCCATCTACTAACAACACCTCTAGATAGGTTGGTACCTCGGGACTAAGCTGGTCGATGATCGGGGCAACATCATATTGACCAACATTGGTCTGGGCCGCAAACGTCTCACCCACTGTTGCCGTAACATCTGGAGCCTCCCACACCTGGCCCTGGGCGTTACGGAGGCTCATGGCTTGGGGATGTAGTGGCCCTGGCTGGTCAGGAAAACCGACTAGGCGAAGATTAAGGGTAACGACACCTGTTGGGGTTGTTCGTTTAAAACAAGTGACTTGCCAGCTATGACCAGCCGTATCTCGAAGGCTGCCACGGGATTGTTCCAATTGTTGCCGGGGCCCTTCTTGTTGGTAGTACAGCGTTGCCTGCGCAGAATTGCCGTGACCCAAGCCGAGGCCAAGTAGCAGCAGACAAAGACTTAACCACAAAGTGCGGTATTGCATCAGTGATCTCCTAGGATGTGTCATCAAATAAGCCAAATGATGGAAGCAAAGAGGTAGAGAGCCGAGAGGAAGTGCGTAGCGCGTTTGCCATAACGAGCAACAAGGCAATGATACTGCTTGAGATGAGCAAAGAAGTTCTCGACCAGATGCTGTGCTTTGTACAACTCCTCCTGGTCAGACTCACGTTGCTGGTTTCGGTTACATATAGTGAGTCCAGGAAATAACGAGACACTTTTAGAGGTTGGATGCCTTCTGGGTAGACTTCTTGGAAACAAAAAGTGTCTCGGTAATTGGAGATTTGACTATATA
>CAZAGN010000034.1:1698-25506 GCA_964484905.1 uncultured bacterium
GGGTAGACTTCTTGGAAACAAAAAGTGTCTCGGTAATTGGAGATTTGACTATATAAGAGTGAGACATTCATCGGGGAACTGGAATCGCTCCGAACTCAAGTTCCGCTGAGGCAAGGGGGACTAAAACTGTCTCATCCTTAAGGGAACGACTATATCTGGGCAGAATTACAACCGTTATTCCCCTGGCTTGCAACGGCTCAATCACCCGTGCCACGGCGTCATAGCCCTTAGCCGCAATCACCGCCTCTGTCACAACATCCGCTAAGCGCACATCCGCACCCTCGCGCATCAGAAGCCTGTCCCTCACTCAGATGCAAGCCAATCGTATTGCCCAAGGCATCGACTACGGCATGAATCTTGGTGCTTAATCCGCCTTTGCTCCGACCGATGGCTTCTGAGTCCCCCCTTTTGCCCCCGCACTGTGCTGGTGGGCGCGCCCAATCGTAGTATCCAGTATCACCCACTTCAGAATCAGCGTCCGCACTCAACACGGCAAAGACCCGCTGCCAAACCCCAGATTTAGCCCAACGACTCATCCGGGTGTGAATGACCTGAAAATCACCAAATCCTTCGGGCATATCTCGCCGCGGGATTCCGGTTCGATATTTGTACAGCACCGCTTCGACAAATAAGCGGTTATCTTTAGTGGTGCCACCGACATCGCTGACTCGACCCGGCCATAGGTCTTTGATCCGCTCCCACTGCTCGTCGCTCAGTCTATGGTGGCACATCCCCATGGCTTGACTTTTTCACACCGAAAATATCCTAATTCATCTGATAACACTCCCTAGAAACCGTGGTCGGAGCTGACTTCGACAGCACAGCCAGCGGAGGTTGTGCAGTTCACCATGGTAACCTCAACGAAAAAATCACCTGTAAAGGGTGTGGTCACAATGGGAATCGAATCTAGGAGCGTATCGGAACTAACTAGGTTGCCGCCAGAGTCATACAAGAACATATCCAAGTCTGTGCAGTCGCTATCGCAGCTACCGTAGATGCTTTCACCTTCGAGGAAATAACCACTAACGGTTGTGGATTCACCGCTGTACATCCACAGCTCACGATCTTGAGCTTGGGCAGGCAGAGCGAGAGTGCAGCAAAGACCGGCAACAAGTGAGGCTGGCAGCAAGGAACGAAGCATAGGTCTTACTCCAAATAATTGGCGGGGCGTCGGTTAACCCATAGCAAAACTATACCTGTCAAAGTATGAGCCTGAATGTGACTTTGGTCGTGTGTAATAGGCATCAACCGATACTTGACTGACGTCACTTGACAAACGCAGGTTCCCCTTCAATCAGTTCACAACTCTCCCTAGCCAATAGATGATGTGCCCAGGTACTGGTTTTATGGAGCGGCTTGCAGATTAAGCAATACCCTAGTTAAGAGAGACGGAGAAGATGCGTGGACGTTGGCACGCTGGTTGAAACAAAGCAGGGCGAACGCCGCCTGGCCGTTGTACAAGGCACTGAGGGTAAGAAAAATCTGCGCCTAGCCAGTGCAACAGGTCATGTACAGAGCGTACATCCGCGCCAAATTAGTTTTGTCATTGGCACTGGCTATGGTGTCAAAGATATTGAGGCGTTTCAGGCAGCAGTTGAGTCGTTGCTGGATAGTGACAGTGTCGCGATCGCCTGGGAGTTGCTGGACGGTACTGGCTTGGTTGACCCGGCTCTGTTTGCGGAGTTGTTATTCTCTGAAAAGACGCCCGAGGGCTGCTACGCCGCCTATGTGCTGCTGAGTGACGACAAAATTTACTTTAAGCAAAAGGGTGAACATACCTTTGAGCGCCGCTCGGCTCAGCAAGTAGCTGATATTCAGCACCAACTGGCAGTGACGGCTCAGCGTGAGCAAGAAAAGGCAGCCTTTGAAGCACGTGTGTTTGCAACCTTGCGCGGAGAGGCTAGCTTAGAGACGGGTGATCGCCCACGCTTTGAGCCGCTCGAGCGCTATGCCCTTTACGGCGATGAGGCCAATAACCGAGATCAGGCGATCGCGATTTTGCAGCTTTGCCAACGACCGGCAACGGTGCGGGCTGCCTTCGATTTACTGCTTGATTTGGGTGTGTGGCAGCGCCACGAAAATCTGCCCTTGCGCCGCAATCAGATCGTCCCGCAATTTTCCCCTGCCTTGGAGGCTCTGGTGCAGCAGCGACTCAGTGATCCCCCCTCAGATACGGCCATACGGCGGGATTTGACGCATCTGCACACCTACACGATTGATGACGCTAGCACCCGCGAAATTGACGATGGGCTAAGTGTCGAGCGCCTTGCAGACGGTCGCGATCGGCTGTGGATTCATATTGCTGACCCAACGCGGTGGTTGACGCCGGGTGATGATCTGGAGCTAGAAGCCCGCCGTCGGGGCACAACCATCTATTTGCCTGAACAAGTTATCCCGATGTTTCCGCTCGAGCTGGCGACGGGGCCGATGAGCTTGCGCCAGGGCGAGGTGAGCTGTGCCCTCAGTTTTGGGGTGGTGGTTGCCGAGGATGGCAGCATCAGTGATACCTGTGTGGTTGCCAGCTTAATCAAAGTCAGCTATCGCCTCACCTACGAAGATGCGGACGAAATGCTCGATCTGCAGATCGAGCCCGAGCTGTTGGCCGTTTATGCCGCTGCCCAGCGACGCCTGCAATGGCGAACAGAGCAAGGGGCGATCGCGATTACCTTGCCCGAGCAACAGATTAAGGTTATCGACGGTGTGCCCCAAATGCAGGTAATTGAGGACACCCCCTCGCGGCAGTTGGTGGCCGAGATGATGGTCTTAGCTGGTGCAGTAGCTGCTGATCTCGCGATCGCGAACGCCATTCCCGTACCCTACCGCCACCAAGTCGCACCGGAACTACCACCCGCCGATAGCCTTAACAGTGTGCCCGAAGGCCCCGCCCGCATGTTTGCGATTATGCGCTGTATGCAGCGGGGTGAAATGAGCCTCAACCCAGCGCCCCACGCCGGTCTGGGTCTACCAGCTTATTGCCAAGTCACCTCCCCCATTCGCCGCTACAGCGATTTGATGGTGCATTTTCAGATCAAAGCCTGGCTGGCGGGCGAACCCCTGCCGTTTAGCAGCGAGGACTTACAACAAACCCTGCTCAGCCTCAGCAACACCACCTACGAAGCCACCCAAATCGAGCGGCAAACTAACCGTTACTGGAGCCTCGAGTATCTGCGGCTGCAACCGGCGCGGACGTGGCGCAGCTTGGTCTTGGGCTGGCTGCGGGAGCATGAGAATTTGGCGCTGGTGCTGATTGATGATATTGCCCTACGCATTCCGGTTCGCTTTCAGCGCTCAATTAGCCCTGGCGACTGGGTCAACCTCGAAGTCACCCAAGTCGATCCGCGTGGCGATGCGATTGCCTTCCACGAGCCGAGCTTGAGCAACTAGCAGAGGCTATGCCCATCTGGTCGCTGTAACCAGCATCTTCGCAAGGATTGCCTCTACGCCTACCCAGGATCTTGAAGGGTGTGCCAGCAGCCGAGCCTTAGTGAAATCTAGAACGGAATATCATCGCTAAGCCCGCCACTGGGTTCGGGGCTGCTATAGCTGCTGCTAGCAGCACTATAAGCCGTTGCCTCAGACCTGGCAGCGCTGCTACTGGCTGAGCTGGTTGCACCTGTGGGGTAGACGCGGCGGGCATTGATCTCGGCTCGCTTTTCATTACGGCCATCACGCTCCAGCACATTCATCCGTAGCTGGCCTTCAACAATCACCTGCTGGCCCTTACTAATTTCGGTGGGCAAGCTTTGGGCCTTTTCACCAAAGACCGATACCCGTACCCGCGCTTTGGGGTCGGTATCGCGCAGGCCCGGAAATTCGATGAGCAAAGTCGCGATCGCGAGATTATCCGCCGTAAAGCGCAGCTCCGGATCGCTAAACACTTCACCCATCAAAACGACGCTATTCATAGCTCCTCCAGATCAATTGGTACTATCTTACGCGGCGTACCCACCGCCCTAAATCATTGATTTGCGCACCCGCGCCGAGATCCACTCGCTAATAAACACCATCACAAAAATACAAATCAAAATCACACTTACCTGCGACCAGCGCAGGGTATCAATCGAGCCCTGGAGCTGAATGCCAATGCCCCCCGCCCCCACCAGCCCCAGCACCGTCGATTCGCGGATATTAATATCCCACCGGAAAACACTAATGCCCGCAAACGCCGGCAGCACCTGGGGCACAATCGCATAGGTCAGCACCTGAGGCTCGCTCGCCCCTGTCGATTTCACCGCCTCGACAGGCTCTTCATCAATCTCCTCAATTGCCTCGTACAGCAACTTGCTAACAAACCCGATCGAACGCAGGGCGATCGCGAGCACGCCAGCCAACAAGCCTGGGCCGATAATGGCGACCAAAATTAGGGCCCAAATCAGCGAGTTAACGGAGCGCGAGGTGACAATCACCAGCAGCGCCAGATAACGCACCACCGGGTGAGGTGAGGTATTACGGGCGGCGAGAAAAGAAACGGGCACCGCAAAAAACAAAGAAATTAAGGTTCCCAATGTGGCGATATTGAGCGTATCCCACAGAGGCTGCCACAGGCGCTCCATGTACGACCAATTGGGCGGAAACATCCGCCCCAGAAAGGTTCCGGCCTGCTCGGGGGCATCAGCAACAAACTCCCAGCGGGTCAGCCCCGAGATCACTTGCCAACAGTAGATTACAACCGCCGTCCCCAGCAGCCACACCAGCCAGCTAAGCAGCGCTTGTTTTTGACTGCGAACCTGCCAGACCTTCTGACCCCGAACCTCGTGTACTGGCATCACTGCACCTTTTCGCGGATTACACTCGAAACCAATTCTGTCACCATCACCAAGGCAATAATCACGATCAAAATCGCGCTGGCCGTGCGGTAATCGTAACGACTGAAGGACGTATCGAGAGTGGCACCAATGCCGCCCGCACCAACCACGCCGACAATCGCCGACTCACGCAAATTAATATCGAAGCGGTAGATCGCCAGACCGACAAAGCGCGGAATTACCTGGGGCTGTACGGCAAAGTTAATAATCTGCAACCACGAACCGCCCGTGGCCCGAATCGCTTCGACCGGTGCCGGGTCAATTTCTTCAATTTTTTCGGCCAGCAACTTGGCCAAAAAGCCCACCGAGGAAAATGTCAGCGTTAGGGTCCCAGCCAGCGGGCCAAAGCCAATCATTACCACAAACAAAATCGCAATCATTACCTCTTGAAAGGTGCGACTGACGGCAATAAAAGCACGACACACCAGATATACCGGCAATACCGAAACATTCCGAGCCGCCCCAATGCCGACGGGCAGGGAGAGAACGACACCGGCAGCACTCGAAACCACGGTCATAACCAAGCTTTCGACAATACCGCGCTGAATTTGCCGCCAGCGGCTGACAAAATCGGGACTGAGAAAGCCCGAGAACAGACGCGAACTGCGACTAAGGCCCCGGGCAATGCGAACTGGATCAATCGTCAGCGAGCTAATTGCGAAATAGAGATAGACCACCGCCAAAGTAAGCAAGCCCCAGCGTAACCAAGGGTTGGCGATCAAAGGCGGCGGTGACCAGCGACGTGAATTGTTCTGAGCGTTACTGACCATGACTACACCTCAGCCGTGGCACGATCACCTAATGAAGCCCAATCCTCAGCGCCATAAATATCCGTCAGGCGATCATTGTTCAGGTTGCTTGCAGGCCCGTCATGCACCACTTCGCCGAATTTCAGGCCAATAATGCGCTGGGCAAACATCTGCGCTAAGGGCACATCATGAATATTAATAATCATCGTCAGCCCCTGCTCGGTCGCCAGCTCGGTCAACAGGCGCATTACTTGGCGGGCTGTTTTCGGATCAAGGCTCGCTGTCGGCTCATCGACGAGCAGCAACCACGGATCTTGCAGCAGCGCTCGGGCAATTCCCACCCGTTGCCGCTGACCACCCGAAAGGGCATCGGCGCGTTTATCGACATATTCACCCAAGCCCACCCGATCCAAGACGCGAAAGGCGTTGTCAATATCGCTTTGAGGAAACTTGCGAAACAGGCTCTGCCAAAAGTTTACATAGCCCAAACGTCCGGACAAAACATTTTCCATCACACTCAGGCGCTCAACGAGGGCATATTCCTGAAAAATCATGCCCATCTTGGTGCGGGCGCGCCGCAGTTGGGCCGTGTTGAGTTTCGTCAGATCCTCGCCATCGAAGAAAACAGAGCCTGTCGAAGGCTCGACCAGACGATTAATACAACGTATCAATGTACTTTTGCCGGCTCCCGAAGGCCCAATCAGGCCGACAATTTGTCCCTTAGGAATCTCTAAATTAATTCCCTTCAGAGCTTTGTCGCCAGTGGCATACTGCTTGACAACGTCGCGTAACTCTAACACCGCTTTGCCCTCTAAAAACTGTAACCAGGTGCAGAGTCTCTACACCTGGATATACCCCAGTCAATTCAGTGATGTTGACTAATCTAGGGAGTACACGACACCCGCGGCTTCATCAATCTGCCGAATCACGCTCCAGTATTCTTGGTAGGTAATCGGAATAAACTGCTCTTGAGGGGGTTCACCTTGGCTAAATTCTGCTTCCAGATTCGTGCCTTCCCAGTCAAAGCTAAAGAAAGCCTCTTCAACCTTGGCGGCGATGTCAGGGTGGAGGTTATAGACCGTGCCATAGCCTGTGGTCGGAAACGTCTCAGAAGCGTAAATCGTCCGAATTGCGGTTGGATCAACAGCATCACGCGCTGCCATCCGTTTCATGACCGAGTTTGCAATGGCGGCAACTTCAAAATCACCGTTAGCAATGCCTAAGATCGAGTTGTCATGACCACCCGAGAACACCGGTTCGTAGTCCTCTTCGGCCACCAAATCAAACTCAGACTCTAGCAGTACCGAAGGCGCCTTAAAGCCAGAATTAGAGGTTTGCTCAGTAAAGGCCACTTGGCGACCTTCAAGCTGTGAAACTTCGGTGATGTCACTGTCGGCAGGCACGATGATTTCCATCTCGTAGCCAAAAGCGCCTTCATTGGATGCCATCATCGCGAAAGGACGGAAGCCAGCCAGATTGACCGCAACTGGGTTACTGCCGGTGTTGAAGCCGGTGATGTGTAAACGACCCGCGCGCATCGCTTCGAGCTGGGCTGCGTTGGAATCAACGGGGAAAAACTCAACCGGGCGACCGGTCGCTTCGGAAAGGTGCGCGATAAACTCATCGAACACATCTTCATACACAGCCGGATCTTCGACTGGCGTGTAGGCAAAAATCAGGGTTTCTGGCTCAATCCATTCACTCTCGTCGGTGGGTACGTCAGCGATCAAATCGCCGTCGCGATCGCAAAATTGCTCGGCCATCTGCGGTGGGCGGGGGCAATCTTCCTGTGCCAGCGAAAACGAACCCGAGAATACTGTAGCTAAGCTAGCGGCAACACCCAGTGCCAGCGACCGCCGTGCAAACGAAAACATACTCATTTGAAGTCCTGTTAATGAACTTTCACATATTGTTTAAATCCTACTGGAGGCTAAGGGTACCTATGGGTTAAGGTTCGGCCATCCTTGGGTAAGCACTTTTTTATAAAAAGGTTAAGAAATGATTCAAGCACTTTAAAAGACAGTACTCTAGCTAGCCTTTGGCAATACCTTTACAGCCGAATCATCGATTAATCAGACAGTTTTTCTCGGCTGCCTCATGATGCTTCACTTTCAGGAAGAGCATTCTTGATGAGATAAGGCTTGGCGCAATAACCTGATTGCCAGGACTCGCTACAGCGGTTGCTTACTCTCGTAATGGATTGCTGAACGATAGTTCCCTAGCTGCTCGGATCGTTACGCAGCCGCCATCACTCGCCAACAGAACCACAGCCCGCCACTATCCCCGGCCGGCTCACTTCAACGCTCTACAACAGGATAAGTAGCCTCTGTCCAGGCGCGCCAGCCCCCAGCCATCGACATGATGTTGGTATAACCCATCTGTTGCACGGCTTGGGCGGCGAGGGCCGAGCGATAGCCACCACCACAATAAAGGATAATTTCAGCACTTTTATCAGGCAGTAAGGTTTCAATATCACGCTCAATCACCCCTTTACTGATGTGCATTGCATTGGGTAAGTGCCCATTGCTCCACTCGCTCTCCTCGCGCACATCAACGAGGTGAAATGCCGACCCCTGTTCGAGGCGGGTTTTGACATCGGTAATGGTACATTCGGTAACTTGGACTCGCGCCGCCTCCACGATCGCGACGAAACCTGGATTGTGGTGCTTGGCCATGGTGATATTTCCTCAACCTAAAGTGATCGTGTATGAGCAGTGATCGCGATAAAGATGGCTACGTGCAAAGAATGCCTTTGATCAAAAACTACCTGCAATCAGAGCTTAGCGAGATGCCTAGATCTGTACGCGTTTTTGCCATTCCTGCCGCAGACTGGCCACAGGCAACGTCTCAAGAATTTCCGCCGCAAAGGCATAGGTCAGCAGGTTAATCGCCGTCCCGCGCTCTAGGCCCCGACTCTGCATATAAAACACTTCACTGGGTTCTAGTTCACCAACAGTTGCACCATGCGTACATTTCACGTCGTCGGCTAAAATCTCAAGCTGTGGTTGGCTGTCGATGCGAGCTTTACTAGAGCGCAACAGTGTGCGACTGGCTTGGCTGCTGTTGATCTGTTGGGCTTCGACGCGCACGCGACCCCGAAACACCGCTTCGGCTCGATCGCGAAGCACACACTTGTGCAGTTGCTCGCTGCTGCCGTGGGCCTGTTGGTGCAGAATCGCACTGTGGGTATCGGCAATTTCTTGACCCGCCGCCACACACAGCCCATAGAGTCGTGTTTCGCAGTTTTCGCCATTTTGTTGCACTGTCGGGCTATGGCGACTGAGTTGCTGGCCGCTGCTGAGGGCATAGCCTTGATAGCGGCTGTTGGTGGCCTGCTGCACAGCGGTGGTCAAGATATGAATGCCGCTGCCGGTTTGACTGAGGCAATGCTTGAGACTGGCATTGTCGGCCAGATAAATCTCGCTGACGGCGTTACTAAAACCTTCTGTGGCGTAGCGCTCGACAAGGGTCGCTTCGCTACCGCGTTCGAGAATGACCAGCAAACGAGGATAGGTTTGGCTGCTCGCAGCGGTGACAGACTCAACGGTGATCGGCTCGCTGAGCTGCACATGTGCCGGTACGTACAGCACCCAGCCCTCCGTACCGTGGGCGGCATTCCGGAGGGCAAAGACATCCTCGGCGTGGGTTTGCACTCGTTCGCGAACCTGATCCCAAACCTGTGACAGCGGCTTTAGCCAAGCACCCTGGCCTAGCTCTTGGGCTGTGTAGGGCTCGCTGGGGGCGTCTGTAAAGGTTGCCTGCTCAAGGGCACGCAGATCGGTAAAGCGCCAGCTCTCCGACTTGCGATCTGGCAGTAAGCGATTACCAAGGCTAGCGCGGGCGGCGGCGCGCCAAGCGGCTAAATCTAAGGCGGTTTCGACACTCATTACGCACTCACCCAGTCGTAGCCTTTTTCTTCGAGCGCTAGGGCTAATTCTTTGCCGCCGGTTTTGATGATGCGGCCTTCTTCCATGACATGCACATAGTCGGGCACGATGTAGTTCAACAGGCGCTGGTAATGCGTAATCACCAGCATGGCGTTATCAGCATTCGCCAGGCGATTCACACCCGTGGCCACAATGCGCAGGGCATCAATATCCAGGCCCGAGTCGGTTTCATCGAGGATCGCGATCGACGGCTCAAGCACTGCCATCTGGACAATCTCGTTGCGCTTTTTCTCACCACCCGAAAAGCCAACATTCACACTGCGACTTAAGAAGGCCGGATCCATCTCAACAACAGCGAGTTTTTCTTGCACCAGATCATCAAACTCCAGCGGATCAAGTTCGGGCAGTCCGTGGTGGGCTTGGCGCGCATTGTAGGCGAGGCGTAAGAAGGTATCGTTGGCCACACCTGGCACCTCGATTGGGTACTGGAAGGCAAGGAAGACACCTCGACGGGCCCGCTCTTCGGGGTCAAGGGCCAGCAGATCCTCGCCCTTGTAGAACACCTCGCCACCTGTAACGGTGTAGTCGGGATGACCCGCCAAAATTTTGGAGAATGTGCTTTTACCTGAGCCATTCTTGCCCATGATGGCGTGAATCTCGCCTGCCTTAACACTCAGGTTGACACCCTTGAGAATGAGCTGATCGCCAATACTGGCCGTTAAATTGCGTACTTGCAGCAGTTCCATCGAATCCCTAACCCTGAAAACACAACATGACGGCTCAAACCCCGCTGACATTTATCGTCTTGAAACAACCCAGAATGCTGATCTAGCTGGAGGGCTCCACTGAGACCGCAGTAAATCGCGACTGTCACGTAACAGCACAGCCTCTTCGGGAGGCGGTGGTGGCAGTACTTTGGCCGCTTGCTTCTTTTCGAAACGGCTAACCGTTTGAATCACCAGAAACACTGCGAAGGCAATAATCACAAAGTCGATGATTGACTGAATGAATTTGCCATAGCTAATGACGGCTTCGCCCACCCTCAGTCCTGCGAAATCAACGCCACCCAGACGCAAGCCGAGGATCGGTGTGAACAGATCTTCAATGAAGGAGGAGACAATCCGACCAAAGGCACTACCGATAATCACAGCCACAGCTAAGTCGAGGATGTTGCCACGCTTGATAAAGGCTTGAAACTCCCGGGAAAACGTTTGCATGGGTTGTGTCTAACAGAACACCTTTGATTATCGGGTGATTGGTCAACGCCTGAGCGTCTTAGCCAACACTACCTTCGAGCTTGAGGCTGAGCAGGCGGTCGGCTTCGACGGCAAACTCCATCGGCAGCTTATTAAAGACATCTTTACAGAAGCCATTAATAATCAGCGATACGGCGTCTTCGACACTGATGCCCCGCTGCTGGAGATAGAAGAGTTGATCTTCGCCAATTTTGGAGGTGGAGGCTTCGTGCTCGACCTTGGCGGTGTTGTTTTGCACCTGAATGTAGGGGAAAGTGTGCGCTTGGCAGCGATCACCGAGCAACATCGAGTCGCATTGGGTATAGTTGCGGGCACCTTCGGCCTTGGGGCCAATTTTGACTTGGCCGCGATAGCTGTTGTTTGAGCGACCGGCGGAGATCCCTTTGGAGATGATCGTGCTGCGGGTGTTCTTGCCAATGTGAACCATTTTGGTGCCGGTATCGGCCTGTTGACAGTTGTTGGTGAGGGCTACCGAATAGAACTCGCCGACAGAGTTATCACCCACAAGGACGCAACTGGGATACTTCCAGGTAATCGCCGAGCCGGTCTCGACTTGGGTCCAGGAGATTTTGCTGTTGACACCGGCACAGAGGCCACGCTTGGTGACGAAGTTGTAGATGCCACCTTTACCTTCTTCGTCGCCGGCATACCAATTTTGCACCGTCGAGTAGCGAATGGTGGCGTTGTCGAGGGCGACTAGTTCAACCACGGCGGCATGGAGTTGGTTGGTATCGAACATGGGGGCAGTGCAGCCTTCGAGGTAGGTGACGCTGCTGCCTGCTTCAGCAACGATCAGGGTGCGCTCAAACTGACCCGACTCGCCGTTATTGATGCGGAAGTAGGTCGAAAGATCCATGGGGCACTGCACACCCTTAGGAATGTAGACAAACGAACCATCGGAGAAGACGGCTGAGTTGAGGGCAGCATAGTAGTTGTCGGCAATCGGGATGACGCTACCCAAATATTTCTCAAGGAGCTCGGGATAGTCGTGAACCGCTTCGGAGAAGGAACAGAAGATAATGCCGTCTTTGGCGAGTTCTTCGCGGAAGGTGGTAGCAACAGAAACACTGTCAAAAATGGCATCGACGGCAACGTTGCTGAGGCGCTTTTGCTCGGAGAGGGGAATGCCCAGTTTCTCAAAGGTTTCGAGCAGCGCTGGATCGACTTCATCGAGGCTATTGAGCTTCTTTTGAGCCTTGGGGGCCGAGTAATAGACGATGTCTTGGTAATCGATAGGCGGATGATTGACGTTTTGCCAGGTGGGCGGCGTCATCTTCAGCCATTGGCGGTAGGCACGCAGACGAAAGTTGAGCATGAACTCGGGCTCGTTCTTCTTGCGAGAGATCAGGCGGACGACATCTTCGCTGAGCCCTTTCGCGATCGCATCGGCCTCAATATCGGAGATAAAGCCGTACTTGTAGGGCTGGTTTACCAGGTGATTTAGAGTTGCCGTCACGCGAATGTCTCCTGTTGCCTGCGACTGTAGAAATCATTAAAGCAACAAAAATGTTGCTAAACTCATCCTAGACTACTTTCGCAATAGTTTTGTTGTCAAACGAAGGGCGCACCCCATGCTTAACCCAACTCGTGATGCCAAAGCCGTAATTCTCCAGCTTTTGCGGCGGCGGGGTCAGGCAACGGCTAAGGAGTTAGCCACTGATCTTGACATTAGCCCCCAGGCGGTACGACGCCACCTCCAGGAACTAGAAGCGTCGGCTTTGATTAGCCACAGTCGTCATACAGAGGGACTTGGGCGACCGCAGCACTTGTATGTGATTACCGACGCGGGTTTGGCTCAGTTTCCGAGCCAATACGATGAGTTTGCGGTTTCATTTTTAACGACTCTGGCCGACCAGGTGGGCCCCGAGCAATTAGAAACAGTCCTGCACCATCAATGGCAACAGAAGGCGATTAGCTATCGTCGGCGGGTGGGACAGGGGAGCTTGCCCGAGCGCATTGACCGCTTTGCGGCGCTGCGCAGTGCTGAGGGGTACATGGTTGATTGGCACCCTCACCCGCAAGCTGGCTATGTGCTGGCGGAATATAATTGCGCGATTAGTCAGGTGGCGACTAATTTTCCGACGGTGTGTGGCCATGAGCTCGAGATGTTTGCGGCGGTGTTTCCCGATTGCACGGTTGAGCGAACCCATTGGATAGTCGGTCAGGCCCACCGCTGTGGTTACTGGCTACAGTCTCACTAGGTTGCACTCGCTCAGGTGTGCAAAATTCAGGTTTGCCGAATAAGGTGCGAGAGGCTGCTACCTAATCTGAATGGTCATTGCTAGGGCTGTTGTTTTTCACTACGCTTGTTGCGACGACTTGACTGGGCGGCGGGGATGTCTGGTTACGCTCAGCTTGGGCGTAGAGGTACTGCATTTCTTCGGCCATCGATTCGATATCTTCGATGTCGGTTTGGATGACATAGTTGATTTTGATCTCTTCGAGGAGATCCACCAGGAGGGATTTGGTGCGCTCGCTGGTGGCGGGCTCTTTGAGGGCATCGAGGAGGGCTTGGCTGAGGTTGCGGGTAAGGCTATCAACGAGCTGGGCACCGACAGGATCATTTAGGGCTCCTTCGGCGGCATCGTAAAGCACACTAGTGAGGCTATCGACGGCCAGGGTGGCGAGTTGGCGTGGCTGGGTATTAAAGCCGGGCAGACGGCGGAGGTTCTGCCAAAGGGGGCTGGCCGTCAGACTGCCCGTAAAGCTGTGCAGTAAAAGAGCATTGAGGTCGGGTTTGACGCGAGGCAGGACTTTGTAAAAGCTGAGTTGAACCAGTAGGTCGGTAAGGGCTTCGATTTCATTGGTGTTATTGAAGTTGATGTAGGGGCGTGGCTGCGTGAGGGCGTCGAGATCGGCGGTCGCGATCGCGTTTTGGGATTGATCAATAAGCCGGATAATGACAGCCTCTGTAATTTCGGTGGCAAAGCCCGATACTAGGCCCTGGCTGATTTGGTGGCGTAGGGGTTTGAGATCGAGAAGGCGTGATTGTTCGACCCGGATCATCCAAGGAAAAAGGCGTACCAGCCCCAGCCAGGGCAACCCCAGCCCCGCGAAGGGGATCAGCCACAGGAGGTCGTAGCTCCGTAGCAGCCAGGCTTGCCGTAGCGGGACGTTGAGTTGGCGCGCTTTCGCGATCGTCCGAGTGGCATACTCAAGACCAAAAATCAGGCTAAACCAGAGATCAAGACGCCAAAAGCGATCAGTAAAGTCGCCTCGCACACTGAAGGAACGAAAGTAGTTCAGCTCAATGTAGGGGCGAATGGTTGTTTCAAAAAAGCTGATTTCAGCTTCCCAGCGCTCAGGGGTAAGGTTTTCGAGGCTCCAGAAGGCTTGGAAGGCACCCTTGGCTGAACTGATCTCCATATGGCGACGAATGTCGCGTTTGATCCGCTCGAGAGCACCGATTTTATTGGCGAGTTGAAATGGGTTTTCATCAATAATTGCATTGCTACGATCGCGAAGGTCTCCTAACAACGGCTCCACTTGGGCAGCATCCGCCAAAACAGTGGTCCCTTGGGCAGCTACGAGGGCGAGCAGGGCATCAACCTGGTCAAGATAATCGGTCGTGTCGCGGAAAGGTTCGATCCCTTTAAGTGGATCATAGGTTTCGGTGAGAACAGCAGGGGCATAGTGGAAATAAAGATCGCGAGTTGGAACGTAGCTGAGATCGAAAACAATCAGCACCACATTGGCGGTCGCGACAACAGCCAAGAGTTTATCGAGCCACTGCCAGCGGTTAGGGATCCGTCGAAAACGGCGTTTCACTTAACCCCCACCTAAGTTGCCTTGAAACACTATGCTTTAACACTTACTACGTTTACTATTCAACCCGCAATACTCAGCAACACTTACTAATAAGCCCCAGCTAGCGCCCGAGACCGACACAAGCCAGCATGATGATTCCCGTGGCCGCCGTACTCACAGCCCAGCAGGCCGAGCGCAAAATCGGAATATTGGTGATGTAGAAAATGGCGTAAAAGAAACGGGCAACCAGGTGCGCCAGCAACCACCCCCGCACCCAATCAGAATCTTGCTGTGTCACGTAGGCCATCAGCGCCGCTGCCCCAAAGAGAATAAAGCTTTCCCAGGCATTTTGGTGGGCCCAAGTCGCTCGCTGGGCATAGGGCGGCAACTTGTCAAACATGGCCCGTGGGGCGGCCAGATCAAGGCCCACGATAATCCGGCCCGCCGCAACAAAGCCGTAGGGAAAATAGACAAGGGCTGCCGCTGCAATTAAGCAATAGAGGGGAAATAGTTCCATGGGTTGCACGCTAAACTCACCCTTTCTAGCCTACGCTTGCACTGCTGTGGTTCTGTTGCCTTGGGGCTTGGTGTCATGCACCCATCAGTGCCTGTCCGAGAAATGGTGTGATGTGCTCGGCGTCGATACTCCGAGCGAAGGTGAACTCCATAGCGAACTACAGGTAGTGTTATCTCAATGATTGACAGAAACAGGCTCTAAGTGGGCCAAAGTGCCTCGAATGCAGAGCCGATAAGGCTTAATGCGGCTATAACTGAGAGCGTAATGCCTGACATCGCTTGCCGCATATAGTGTGCGGCTAATCCCTGTAGATGCGTGTTGTGAGGGTGTTACGATTGCCCCAAGGTTAGGGAATGATGATGGTCAGACAGCGGTGGACAGCAGCAGCGATCGCGATGGTTTTGATCGGTGGCGCCGTACCTGCCGGGGTAACACTTTTACCGGCACAGGCTCAGGTAGGCACGGGTATCGTCTATGTTGATGCCCTCAATGGCAGCAATAACGGCAATGGTTCGACCAGTGCCCCCTACCAGACGATTACGGCGGCTTTGCAACGCAGCAGCCAAGGCACCGTGATTCAACTGGCACCGGGCACCTACAGCCTCGAAACAGGCGAGCAGTTTCCGCTTGTTATCCCCAGCGGGGTGATTCTGCGGGGTGATGAGAGCAGCCTGGGTGAAGGCTATCTGATTTCGGGCGGTGATCTGTTTATTAGTCCGACAATGGCGCGCCAAAACGTGGCGATCCTGGCTGAAACAGGTGCCGAAATTCGCGGCATTACCCTGCGCAATGAAGGCCGTCGTGGCTATGCCCTCTGGCTAGAATCAACCTCACCCAAGGTTTATAACTCCACCTTTGCCGGCAGTATTCATGACGGCATTTTCATGACCGGCAATTCCAATGCTCATGTCGAAAACTGCCGCTTCTTTCAAAATGGGGCCAATGGCATTTCGGTGTTGGGTACCTCTGCACCCACCATTGTTAATAACTTGATTCAAGATACGGGCTTTGGCATGGGGATCGGTCAGCAAGCGACACCCCGTATCAGCAATAACCGCATCATTAATAACCGCAGTGGTTTAGTTGTGAGTGCGAGTGCGCAGCCAATTTTGCGTAACAACCTCATTGCCGATAATCGTGAGGCAGGGTTGGTTGCAGTGACCACAGCAATGCCCAATCTGGGTACCGTGAGTGATCCTGGCAATAATGTCTTTACAAACAATGGTGATTTTGACATTCAAAATGTGACACGTGGTGGCCTATTGATTGCCGCTGTTGGCAATCAAATCAGTGGTTCTTTGAGCGGTAACGTCCAGGTTAGCGGTACAGCCAGTACAACCGCCGTCGCCTCGACCGCCCCCGATCAGATGACGGCCTTACCGAGTGCCCCCGCCGCACCCGCGAGTGAGACGGCGGCAACAGAATCAACAACTACAGAACCAACAGCGGCAGAGCCAGCAGCTACGACACCAACTGCCAGCGAAGCACCTGCAAGCGGCGAAACCGTAGCGGCGGCGCCAACCCCTGCGCCAACCTTTGCCAGTGTTCCGTTTACAGCCGAGCCAACAACAGCCGAAGCACCAGCCCCGGCGGCACCAGAAATGCCCGTGCTTGCAAATGCGCCAACACCAGCACCAACGCTGGCCCCAACACCCGCGCCTACCGTAGCGTCAATACCCGAATCGACACCGGCTCCGACAGCGACTCCGACTATGGCACCCACGCCCGAGGCAACGCCAGCAACCACAGCGGCAGCACCCACCTCCACGGGCAGCTTCCGCATTCTCGTGACGCCCCGGGGCGGCGATACGCTTGAGCGTGTGCGTCGTGTCGTACCCGAGTTCTTTGAGGCGATGCGCGGGGGCGAATTGGTGTTTGTCGCAGGCCCCTATGCCACACGCCAAGAGGCTGAAGCGATCCTCAACCGCCTAGCGGCTGAGGGCTATGTAGCTGTGGCTGAGGTGATTGTCCCGCCGCCCCAGTCCTAGTCTGTCGCGCACAGCCCTGCGTTTTCCTTGTCTTTTCCCTTGCCCCAGCGAGGGATTTTTGGTAAACAACGAGTACCATTTGCGGCAATACCTGATTCGTCGATTCACCTTGCCGTCTAGCTATTTCTGGGTCAAGAGCGATAAGATGCATCATGAATACATAAAGTTTCTTTGCAAAGATTAGGACATATGAATGCTGGGTGTGCTTTGGGCGGTCGGCGCAGTTCTCGTGGTGGAGCTGACTCGTGATGCTTGGCATTGGCTTTCCCATGTGTGGCCGTGGCTGTATCGTCATCATGTCTGGCATCACCGGGTATTTCGGCGCGATTTGAGTGTGGCCAACATTGAGGTGTATCGCAAGGCGCAGTTTTATAACGATGTGCCCGAGTGTGGCGTGATGCTTGTGGTCGCGATCGCGATGTGGCAACTCAGCCTCCTGAGTCATCTGCCCGGTGCCGCCGCCGCTAGCTTAGGCATTTTGTACAGCTTGGGCTTTATGCTGGCGGCGATCGCGAGGGGATTGGGTTGGCCCGGTGCCCGTGAACTAACCGATGTTACCCACAAGCAGGGTGCATTCACCGAGCCGCCGTCTGCCTGGTTTGTGAATCGAACCTACCACTGGCGGCACCACTTCGATAATGACAAGGCGTACTATTGCAGTACGTTCACGCTTTTGGATGGCCTCATGGGCACAGCACTCTCGCTCAAGGGCAAAACCGTCGCCGTTACCGGCGCATCCGGCACGATGGGACGAGCCCTCTTGGGGCAGCTCCAGCAGGCGGGCGCGAAGGTCGTTGCTTTTACCTCAGGTGCCCACGATATCGCGATCGAAGTTGATGGTGCAGCGGTGGCTATACCCACACGCCAGTGGAGCGTCGAACGGGTCGAGGCGGCGGATTTAAGCGGTATCGATATTTTGATCATCAATCACGGTGTTAACGTCTACGGAGCCCGGACAACCGAGGCGATTCAGCACAGCCTGGCCGTCAATACAACTTCGGCGCTGGCACTGCTAGATGCCTTTCTCGCAACCGTTCACACCGATAGTGATCGGGCGCGGAAGGAAGTCTGGGTCAACACCTCCGAAGCCGAAGTAAGCCCTGCCTTCAGCCCGTTGTATGAAATTTCCAAGCGACTGCTGGGCAAGCTGATTACCCTGCGGCGGCTTGATGCACCCTGTACCGTCCGTAAGATTATCTTGGGGCCTTTTAAGAGTGAGCTGAACCCCTACGGTGTAATGTCGGCGGAGCGGGTGGCGGCAGTAATTGTCCGCAAGGCCCAAAGCGGCCAGCAAAACATTATCGTGACGATCAACCCGCTGACCTGGGTGATCTGGCCCCTCCACGAGCTGCTAACGAGTCTCTACTTTCGGTGGTTTAGCAAGGCAACGACCCCAGTTTCAGAGGCTGAATCAGTGATTGGCTGAGGCTGCGCCTGGGTCGTTCCTCAGAGTCTGCAACGTTCGCACGAGTCCTAAAACAGGAAGTAGCGCTGCGCCATCGGTAGCACTGTCGCCGGTTCGCAGGTGAGCAGTTCACCATCAGCGCGCACCACATAGGTTTCGGGATCAACCTCGATGTGGGGCAAGGCATCGTTGAGCTTGAGGTCAGTTTTACGGATGGCACGGGTGTTGCTGACGGCTTCGATCTGCGACTGAAGACCAATCAGGGCTGGCACACCTGCCTCGATACCAGCTTGAGAGAGGAAAGTTACAGAGGTGTGGTGCATGGCACCGCCAAAGCTGCCAAACATCGGTCGCATATGGACAGGGCCAGGCGTGGGAATACTAGCATTGGGGTCACCCATCTGCGCCCAAGCGATAAAGCCGCCTTTGATGACTAATTCAGGCTTAACGCCAAAAAAGGCGGGCTTCCAGAGGCAAAGATCCGCCAGCTTGCCTTCTTCAACTGAGCCAACGAGATGACCGATACCGTGTACCAAGGCCGGATTGATCGTGTACTTGGCGATGTAGCGCTTGGCGCGGAAATTATCGTTACGACTCGCCAATTCCGTGGCATTGGCCTCGCGATGGTCTTCGACCGACCGCAGGTCATCGGGTGCTAGCCAGCCGCGCTGCACTTTCATTTTGTGGGCGGTCTGCCAGGTTCGAGAAATGACCTCGCCCACTCGCCCCATGGCCTGAGAGTCGGAGGCAATCATGCTGATTGCGCCGAGGTCGTGCAGAATGTCCTCGGCAGCGATGGTTTCGCGGCGAATGCGCGATTCGGCAAAGGCAACATCCTCCGGAATGCTCGGATCGAGGTGATGGCAGACCATGAGCATATCGAGGTGTTCATCGAGGGTATTGAGCGTAAAGGGACGGGTGGGGTTCGTCGAAGACGGCAATACCGAGGCCTGGCCGCAAACTCGCAAAATATCAGGTGCATGGCCACCGCCCGCCCCTTCGGAGTGGTAGGTGTGAATCGCACGGTCTTTGAAGGCGGCAATAGTGGTTTCGACAAAGCCTGCTTCGTTGAGGGTATCGGTATGGATGGCGACAGCCACGTCATGCTGATCAGCGACGCTGAGGCAGGTATCAATAGCGGCGGGGGTGGTGCCCCAGTCTTCGTGAAGCTTGAGGCCAATCGCACCCGCATAGACCTGCTCGACGAGGCCCTGGGGTTGGGCGCTGTTGCCCTTGCCCAAAAAGCCGAGGTTCATCGGAAAGGCATCGGCGGCTTGCAGCATCCGGAAGATGTTCCAGGCACCGGGGGTGCAGGTGGTTGCGTTGGTGCCCGTCGCTGGCCCGGTACCGCCGCCGAGCATGGTCGTGATACCGCTCGCGATCGCGACCTCGATTTGCTGCGGACAAATAAAGTGAATGTGACTGTCGATGCCGCCCGCAGTCAGGATGTGCCCTTCACCGGCAATCGCTTCGGTGCTGGGGCCGATGATGATATCGACGCCATCTTGGGTGTAGGGGTTGCCCGCCTTACCAATTTTGACAATCCGCCCGTCTTTGATGCCAATATCGGCCTTGACAACGCCCCACCAATCCAGAATCAGGGCGTTGGTGATCACAACATCGACAGCGCCATCGGCCCGGGAAATCGGTGATTGGCCCATACCGTCGCGGATGACCTTACCACCGCCAAACTTAACTTCATCGCCATAGCGCGTCAGATCCTGCTCGACTTCGATGATCAGCTCGGTATCTGCCAAGCGCACCCGGTCGCCCACCGTAGGGCCAAAGGTTTGGGCATAGGTTTGTCGATCCATTCTCATGGGCGTTCTCCGTCGAGGTAGCCGTTAACCAGGCCGTTAAAGCCATAGACGCGGCGCTCACCGCCATAGGGAACCAGCGTAACGGTTTTTGTATCGCCGGGCTCAAAGCGGACGGCGGTACCCGCCGGAATATTGAGGCGCATGCCTCGGGTTTGGTCGCGCTCAAAGATCAGCGCTGCATTCGCCTCGTAAAAGTGAAAGTGTGAACCCACCTGCACCGGTCGATCACCACTGTTGGCGACCGTCAGGGTCAGGGTTTCTTTATGGGCATTGAGGAGAATATCACCCGCAGCGGGGAACAGCTCACCTGGAATCATGGGGGGCACCGTGGCACTTATGGCATTGATACGTGAGATGGGGCCGGCTGTTGTAGCCGGTGTTACGAAACGTCACCGAAGCCCATGGCCCGTCGTACATAGACTTTAGGACATTGCCGCGACAAAGGCGCGGGCTTTGGCCAGATCTTTGATGCCGGGTGCGGCTTCGATACCACTCGAGACATCAAGGCCCCAGGGGTGTAAGGATTGGGTCGCCGTTGCGACATTATCCGGTCGCAAACCGCCCGCCAAAATCCACTGGGGCGGCAGGTTATAGTCATGCAGCCAACGCCAGTCAAAGCGCTGCCCCATACCGCCGCCTTGGTCGGGATGAAAGGCATCTAGCAAACAGGTATCAACGTGGGGGCTGTAGGTAGCCAGCTGATCGAGATCAGTACGCGCCTTCAGCCGGAACGCCTTGATAATTCTGTGCTGCGGAAAAGCCGCCCGGATCGCCGCACAATCGGCTGGTGTTTCCGAACCATGGAGCTGGATCGCCGTCAGACAAGCAGCCCAAGGCTGGAGGTCGGCCACCGTTTGATCCATAAACACGCCGACCCGTTCAATACCCGCCGGAATCTGCTCAGCTAACTGCACAAACTGGGGCAACGGTAAGTAGCGCGGTGACTGCGGCACACCAATGAGGCCAATCGCAGACATGCCCCGAACCGTGCGGAGACACTCAACCAACGGCTGGATTTGATCAGGCTGGGTTACACCACAAAACTTGAGCCACATTGCCCTATCTCAAATAGCCTCATTTCTAATAGACACAGCCGCCGATAGACTCACCCACCAAACGCAGCACGCCGCCTTACCCTATTTCAGCTCGGGATGCGGACGAACATCACAGCTTCGGCATTCCAACGTATTTAAGCGGCGAATCATTTGCCAGAGACGACCGTAACTCCGCTGATCAAAAGGCACACTCAGGCGGGGCATACCCGCCGTCTCGTCATCTTTCTCGGCAGGGTGGGTAGGCACCTGTTCGATGCGACCCTTCACTAAAATATCGCGGAACTCAGCATTCAGCCGCTCGACAGATTCCTCCGTCAGCTCATTACACAGCCGCAAAATCAACCGCCCTTCTAGCCAGCGGTGGCTATGAAAATTACGGTAGAAGTCTTCAATCCAGGTGCAGGCTTGTTGAATATCGCTGGTAATTTGATAGATCTCGACATCTTCGGCACTAATCAGGCCACGCGACAGCAGGTTCCGCCGAATGTAGGCATCCCACTCGTACCAATAGCTGCCCCCTGGCACATCCAAAAGCACCAAAGGCATCAGTTGCGTCTTGCCTGTCTGCATCAATGTCAGACATTCAAACCCCTCGTCTTGGGTGCCAAAACCACCCGGAAACAAAACAACAGCGTCACTTTCCTTCAGAAAGAAGAGCTTGCGCGTGAAGAAGTACTTAAAATTGATAACCCGATTACTAGCCATCAAGACTGGGTTAGCTTCCTGCTCGAAGGGTAGCTGAATGTTGAGGCCAAAGGTATTTTCAGCCCCAGCACCAACGTTACCCGCTTCCATGATGCCGCCGCCGCCACCCGTCAGCACCATAAAACCGCGCTTAACAATGGCCTCAGCAAAAGCTAAGGCCATGCGATATTCCAGTGTGGTTGGGGCAAGACGAGCTGAACCAAAAATAGCAATCTTGCGGTGATGCTGAAACTGATTGAAAGCTTTGTAGCCCAGTTCCATATCTACTAAAGTGGCTGCCAAAATTTTGCTGTCTAGACGCGTTAGGTCGAGGGCAGCCATGCCGTTGAGGGCAGCTAAAACTTTTTGCCAAACATCAGCATCCGGCAAGTCTGCCGTAGCTTGAACCAGATGCTGAATGGTACGGGCAAGATCACTCAATCGTCACTCACGCGAGGTGCTTCTCGAGGGTATCGGCAAGCGTTGCCTTGGGTACAGCCCCAACAACCATATCAACCTTTTCGCCACCCTTGAAGACCATCAAAGTGGGGATGCTGCGGATGCCATACTGGCTCGCAACTTGAGGGTTTTCATCGGTGTTGATTTTGACGACTTTGACTTTGCCTTCGTATTGGTCGGCAATTTCTTGCACAACAGGGGCAACCATCCGGCAAGGGCCGCACCAAGGTGCCCAAAAGTCGACGAGCACGGGCGAATCGTGCTTTAGCACTTCTTGCTCAAAGGATGCGTCTTGAACTTCACTGACGCCAGACATGGCAAGCGAACTCCCAACCGAAATGTGGGTTCATCTTACCATACTGGTTTGTCTCGGATGGGAGGTGGCTGATGCAGCCTGCCTTTATCACCTTACTGGCGCTGTGGTTAGTTAGCGTTGTCTTGATTTTGCTGCTTTGGCGACCCCTTGATGGTAAGGGAGCGCTACCGTTGGCCTTTCTGCTAGGCTTTTTTATTCCCCTGACGGTGCTGGTGCTCAACCTCCAGGCAGGGGCTCTCATTCGCCTCGAAGCTTTGGCGATACCGCCCCCGCCGCAGTATCAGCATGTGGTGGGCACTGTCGCTGGCCAAGGGGGCTTTTGGCTGCTGCGCTCAGGCGCTTCGCCTCAAGGGGTGCTTAATTTTTATCGTCGCTATGACTATGCCGAGGGTTGGCGACTGAATGGGGAGGGGGTACTGAGTTTACGCCTGCGACGGGTCAATCAGCAATTGGATATTACGGCAACACGGGCAGCGGCAGGTTCGACGGTGACGTTCACGTTGGGGGAGCCGCGCTAGTGGGGAGACACCTTACATCTCTGCGCCAGAGGATGTTGCAGCCGTTCTGTTATTTGTACCAGCCCTAGTATTTGTGCTAGTATTCGTCTTGCTAAATGGCGGGCGTAGCCAAGTGGTTAAGGCACCGGTTTGTGGTACCGGCACTCGCGAGTTCAAACCTCGTCGTCCGCCCTTATTGCATTACCAAACCTGGGGGGAGCCAAGCGCACCACCCCTATTGATGCTGCACGGTCATCCGGGTTCGGGTGCGGCAATGGCGGTGTTTGCTGAGGCATTGGCGGAGCATTATTGGTGTATCGCGCCCGATCTGCGGGGTTATGGCCGATCGCGAGCCCCGCAAGCTTTTACGTTGCTCGACCAAGTGGCGGCGGTACAAGATCTGATTGATCACCTCAGCCTCTCAACTTACAGCCTGCTGGGATGGTCGCTGGGGGGAATCCTTTCGCTCGAGCTGGCCAGTCAAGCGCCGGAGCGTTGCCGGAGCCTGATTTTGGTGGCTAGTGCCGCTCAGCCGCGCGGGAATCATCCGCCCATTACCTGGCAAGACAATGCCTACACGGTCTTGGTCGCGATCGCGAACTTGCTGCAACCCGGCCAGCCTT